>JBOGHY010000156.1:0-4195 GCA_050742375.1 Acidimicrobiales bacterium
GCCCTCGTCGTCGGGGCGCTCTCGGCGGGGGTCGCTCTCGGCCTGCTCGACCTGATCGGGTTCTTCACGCACGTCCTCTACTACGGCAACACGGGCGTGAAGCTCATCCCGCCGACGTTGTCCCACATCCACGCCTGGTCCATCTTCATCCCGATCGGAGGGGGCCTCATCATCGGGGCGATGGCCTATTGGGGCTCGGAGCGCATCCGCGGCCATGGCATCCCAGAGGCGATGGAGACGATCCTCGTCGGCGGCAGCAACGTCGAGCCGCGCCTCGCCATCTTGAAGCCGATCTCGAGCGCCATAAGCATCGGCACCGGTGGTCCCTTCGGAGCAGAGGGACCGATCATCCTCACCGGCGGCGCCTTCGGGTCGGTGCTCGCCCAGTTCGTGCACCTGACTGCCTCCGAGCGGCGCACGCTGCTCGTGGCCGGAGCCTGCGGAGGGATGGCGGCGGTCTTCGGCACCCCGGTGGCGGCGACGCTCTTCGGCGTCGAGTTGCTCGTGTTCGAATGGAAGGTGCGGTCGGTGGCACCGATCGGCTTGGCGGTGGTGGTCGCCGATGTGCTCCGGACCGTCATGGCCAACCACCACCTCGTCCGGACGGCGCCGCTCTTCCCAGTGCCCCCGCACGGCTCGTTCCCCCCGATCGCCATCGCCGCCGCCGCCTTCGTCGGGGTCGCCTCGGCGGCCCTCGCCTGGGTGCTCACGACGGCTTGCTACGGAGCAGAGGACGCCTTCAAGAAGCTCCCTATTCACTGGGCATGGTGGCCGGCGCTCGGCGGAATCGTAGTCGGGGTAGGCGGCGTGATCGACCCGCGCGCCCTCGGTGTCGGCTACGTCCAGATCGGCCTCGAGCTGAGCGGGAAGCTGGCGCTCGGCGGGCTGGCGCTGCTTCTCGTCGTGAAGCTCGTCATCTGGTCTGTCGCCCTCGGTTCGGGCACGAGCGGCGGGATCCTGGCGCCACTGCTCATGATGGGCGCCGCCCTCGGCGGCCTCATGGCCCCCATGCTCCCGGGCGGCAACGAGGCCACCTGGGCGCTGCTCGGCATGGGCGGCACCCTCGCCGGGGTGACGAGGTCGCCCTTCACCTCGGTCATCTTCGCCTTCGAGCTGACCCGCGACACCGGTTCACTGCTGCCGCTCTTGCTCACCTGCATGATCGCCCACGTCGTCTCTACCCAGATCCTGCCTAGGTCGATCCTCACCGAGAAGGTAGCGCGCCGCGGCTTCCACGTCGTGCGCGAGTACGGCGTCGACCCGCTCGAGGCGCTCTTCGTGAGGGAGGCGATGCTCGAGAACGTGGCCACTCTGAGCGCCGACCAGAGCGTCGCCGAGGCCGTCCAGACGGCCAGGGCAGACCCGGCCTCTCGCCTCCAGCACCTCTACCCGGTGCTCGACGCCGACGGGGCGATGACCGGGGCGATCGGCTACTCGGGACTGCTCGAGGCCGAAAGCGCCGGTCGCGGAGCGGAGAAGGTGGCGGACATAGCCCACGCGGAGCTCGTCACGGCATCGCCCAACGAGACGCTCCGCTCCGCCGCCGACCGCATGGCCGAGACGTGGCTCGGTGCCTTTCCCGTGGTGGACGACGACGGCCATCTGGTCGGTGTCCTCACCCAGTTCGACCTCTTGAAGGCCCGCCACCGCCAGCTCGTCGAGGAGCGCCTGCGCGAGCGGGTGCTCACCCTTTGGAGCGGTCCCGGTGCCACCGGCGAAGAGGCGAAGGGGACCGCGCTACGACAGCCCGGACTCCTCGGCACCCTGGAGCGGCGCAGGACGTCGTCGCATCGCACCCCAAAGGTCCCCGTCGCCATCTCCGCCCCTCCCTCCTCCACCCCGCCCCCCTCGGCGGACGAGCCCGCCGCGACCCCAGAGACCGCCGAGACCGCCGAAGCCGCCGAAGCCCCCGAGACCGTCCAAGCCCCAGAGACCGTCGAAGCCGAAGCCGCCGGGGCCGCCGAAGCCGAAGCCACCGAAGCCGAGACCGTCGAAGCCCCAGAGACCGGCATAGCTCCGGAGGGCGAACAGGTGAGCCCTGTACGAGACGGTCCCGAGGACGGCGACCATCCAGTCGGGGGCACCCAGAGCGAGGCGGTCGTTGTGCCCGAAGGCGACGGCGACCGCTGAGGAGCTGGTGGTGCAGGTTCGCGTCGGCGCCCCCGAGCGTGACGCATTCCGCACCTGCAGGCGCCGGTGGGACTTCTCCTCGCCGAACCGGAGGAACCTGACGCCACAGGAGGCGACCCCGGGCTTCGATCTCTCAAGGGCGCTTTTGGACGCCCTCGCCGTCTATTACTTCCCGGGCATGTGGGACTGGCCCCGCGGCATCGTTCAGCCGCTCGTGCGAAAGGCGACGCACCGGGACCTCGACGAGGATGCCGCTCGCTGCCGACCCTCATGGGACGGAGACGAGCTTCTCCGGTCCCGCGCCGATCTCGGGGCGCGAGGGGGAGTCCTTCTCGATCGCTACGCCGTCTGGGCGTCCACGACCGATCGGTTCGCCCACGACGACGTCACCGAGCTCGTGCCTACCTCCTGATCTGCCCCGCAAGGGCTCTGGTAAGCATGTACGAGCGATGAGCTCTGCCCCGACGCCAGGACCTGAGACCGGCGTGCTCGGGGGCCTCTCGCCAGACGTGGTCCTCGACGCGGTGATCGAGGCCTCCGACGACGCCATCTTCACCTGTGGCACAGGTGGCTCCATCACGACCTGGGGTTCCACCGCCAGCCGAGTCTTCGGGCGCGACGGCGCCGATGCCGTCGGAATGCACCTGTCGGCGCTCTTTGCCGACCACCTGCGCGACGGCGTCAGCGCGCTCTCCCGGCGGGTTGCCACGGGTGACGTGATCCGGCATTTCGAGACCGAGGTACTGCGCGGGGACGGCATGCCGATCCCGATCTCGCTGTCGGTCCGCCCGGTCCATGACCGTGACGGGTACGTGGTCGGCTCCGTAGTCGTCGCCAGGGACATCACAGAGCAGCGCCTCGCGCAGGCGGCCTTGGCCGAGGTGGAGGCCCGCCTCGCCGAGGGCGAGGCTCTTGCGGGGACGGGCAGCTGGATGTGGGACGTGCGCACCGGAGCGGTCCAGTGGAGTGCCGAGTTCTTCCGGATACACGGCGTCGACCCGCTGGACTTCGGCGGGACGCTCTCCTCGTACCTGGCCGCAGTACATCCCGAGGATCGCGAGCGACTGCGTGAGCTGATGGAGTCCTCGGTCGCCGAGGACCGCCCCTTCGAGTGCCGCTATCGGCTCAATGGCGCGGCACGCCAGGTCCTCGTCCGGGCGATGCCCATGTCCGGCTCGGCCGGCTCGGTCGTCGGCCTCCGCGGCATCGGCCTCGACGCCAGCGTCGGCTAGCGGTCGGTCACGCCCCGGCGCCAGGCGCGCCGTGGTGTCAGTCGTGCCCTACGAGGCGCCGGACCCGAGCGAGGACGTCCCCCGAGGCTTCGGTGGCCGCCTGGTCGCCCTCCACAACTGAGGCCAGCTCGCGGATCGCTCCGGCGGCATGGCTACGTGCGATCGCGACGACCTCGGTGAGCTCGTCTGTGCCGGCGAGCGCTTTGAGGGCGGTCGCCAGCTGGTCGAGATCCTTGCCTCCGGCCCTCGCCCCGAGCACGTACCCCACCGCCATCGCAGCGAGGAGCTTCACGCGCTGTCTCTCTTTCTCATCGGGCCTCCTCCATTGCCGCCTCGATGTGCAGGCGGACTCGCACGTCGGGATAGATCCGCAACATCAGGACGGTCGGCGACGGGATATCGAAGTCGCGGATGTCGAATATCTGCTCGCCGGTAATGACGAGGCGCCGCCCTCCGTGACTGGCCTGGAGGCTCACGGTCCCTTCAACAGAGCGCGTCACGCCGTGGATCGTGAGGGTGCCTTCGAGTCGATGGAGGTTGCCGGGGCCGCTTGCCACGCATGAGGCCAGGTCGACGCTGGCCACGGGGAACCGCCGTGCGTCGATCCGTCGTAGCAGCTCTGCGTCATAGACCCGGTTCCCCGACGTGAGCCTGGCGACATCGATGTCGAGATGCGCCGACGGAGCGAGGTCCGTCCGCACCCCGCCGCCACGGCTCACGCACTCGATGGTCCCTGTGACGCCGATCAAACCGAAGCTGAGAGGGCCGGCGGTGGAGCGAACCTCGACGAGAACCACCGAGCAGTCGGGCAGCAGGTGAAAGCGGCTCGGGAA
>JBOGHY010000157.1:0-6211 GCA_050742375.1 Acidimicrobiales bacterium
CGATCGGAGGGAAGGGGACACGACCGAGCAGCTCGACGGGTGTGGCGCCCTCCCAGCGGTTCAGGCCCGACTGGGCAGGCTGGGCGAAGCGGCTCAGGTTCATCACGCAAAGGACGCTCGGCGAGCGAGCCCGCTCCCCGCCAGGCGAGGCTCCGGCCCCCGGTTCCCCGGGCGAGGACGCGGTCCCGTCGAGATCGGTCCCGTCGAGATCGGCTCCGTCGAGATCGGCCTCGTCGAGATCGGCCCCGTCCAGGTAGGGGCCGGCTGGGCGGTCCTCCCGGACGTAGGCGACGACGGAGGGGTTGTCGACGGGCACGATCGCGATCGAGCCGGAGGCAAAGACGGGGTACTGGCGTCGCACCTCGAGCATGCGCCGGAGCCAGTGCAGGAAGGACGAGCTGTCCCGCCTGTCGGCTTCGACGTTCACCGCCTCGAAGCCGTGGACGGGATCCATGAGGGGCGGGAGGTAGAGCCGGGCGAAGTCGGCCTTGGAGAAGCCGCCGTTGCGGTCGGGCGTCCACTGCATCGGGGTGCGGACGGCATCGCGGTCGCCGAGGTAGATGTTGTCGCCCATGAGGATCTCGTCGCCGTAGTAGAGGACCGGAGCCCCGGGCAGCGACAGAAGCAGGGCGTGCAGGAGCTCCGCGATACGCCGGTCGTTGTCGACAAGTGTGGCGAGGCGGCGGCGGATGCCGAGGTTCCTCCGCATCCGGGGATCGCGGGCGTACTCGGCGTACATGTAGTCACGGTCCTCGTCGGTGACCATCTCGAGGGTCAGCTCGTCATGGTTGCGGAGGAATATCCCCCACTGGCACCCGTCGGGTATGGCAGGAGTCTGGGCGACGATCTCTGTTATGGGGAAGCGCTGCTCCCGGCGGACCGCCATGAACATGCGCGGCATCAAGGGGAAGTGGAAGGCCATGTGGCACTCATCGCTCTTGCCGAAGTACGACACGACCTCGGAGGGCCACTGGTTCACCTCGGCGAGGAGCACTGTTCCCGGATGCGAGGCGTCCACCTCGCGCCGCACCCGCCGCAAGAGCTCGTGGGTGGAGGGAAGGTTCTCGCAGCTCGTCCCCTCCTCCTTGCACAGGTATGCCGCCGCGTCGAGGCGGAAGCCGTCGAGGCCGAGGTCGAGCCAGAAGCGGGCGACTGAGAGCATCGCCTCGACGACGGCGGGGTTGTCGTAGTTGAGGTCGGGCTGGTGGTGGAAGAACCTGTGCCAGTAGTACTGCTGCCGCACCGGGTCGAAGGTCCAATTCGACGGCTCGGCGTCGACGAAGATCACGCGGACCTCCGAGTAGCCCTGGTCGTCGTCGGCCCACATGTACCAGTCGGCTTTCTCGTTGTCGCGGCTGGAGCGGCTTTCGACGAACCAGGGGTGCTCGTCGCTCGTATGGTTCATCACGAGGTCGGCGATGATCCTGATTCCCCGCGAGTGTGCGTCCTCGACGAGAGCCGCCAGATCCTCGACCGAGCCGCACTCGGGCGCCACGGAGAAGAAATCGCTCACGTCGTAACCGCCGTCGCGGAGCGGCGAGGGGTAGAACGGCAGGAGCCACAGGCAGTCGACCCCGAGCCACTCGAGGTAGTCGAGGCGCTCTCTCAGCCCGGCGAGGTCGCCCACGCCGTCGGCGTTCGAGTCGAAGAACGAGCGCGGCGGGAGCTCGTAGAAGACCGCCCGCTTGTACCAGGCGGGGTCGTCTCCCAGCTGCCGTGCCACCGCCGCTTCTCAGCGCCCCGAAAATCGAGCCTTGCCGGGGCCGTCCTCGCGGAACGACCGCATGCCCTCGGCAGCGTCCTCCGTCTCGAGGACCTCGGCGAAGAGCCGCCGCTCGAGGGCGAGGCCCGTCTCGAGCCCCGACGACAGACCGACGTCGACGGCCCGTTTGGCGAGGCCCTCGGCGACGAGCGGCCCCGATGCGAGCCGGGCGGCGAGCTCGATCGCCTCGGCGAAGACCGTCTCGGGAGAAGTGACGCGGTTCACGAGCCCGAGAGCGAGCGCCTCGTCGGCACGGATGGTGCGACCTGTGAGAATGAGCTCCTTGGCGGCGCTCGGGCCCACGAGGCGGGCGAGGCGCTGGGTACCGCCTCCGCCGGGGATGATGCCGAGAAGGATCTCGGGCTGGCCGAGGCGGGCGTTGTCGGCGGCGAAGCGGAGGTCGCATGCGAGCGCCAGCTCGAGGCCCCCGCCGAGCGCGTACCCGGTGATAGCGGCGATGGTTGCCCGCTCGAGTCCCGCGAGGGCACTGAGGGTGCGGTGGAAGGCGCCCGTCACCTCGGCGCCGGCGCCGGGCACGGCGAGCTCGGCCACGTCGGCCCCTGCCGAGAAGCAGCGCTCGCCACCCCAGACGACTACGGCCCCCGGCGGGTCTGCGGCGAGCTCGGAGCAGAGCGCCTCGAGCTCGGAGAGAAGCCCCACGGAGAGCGGGTTCAGCTTGGGGCGGTCGAGGCGCACCACGGCGACCCCATCGGTCCGCCGCTCGAGGGTTGTCTCGGCCACCGTCGCCTAGCCGAACTCGATGGCCGAGAAGGACTGCAGCTTGGCGAGGCGGTGACGAGCCTCGACGAGGCGTACCGTGCCGGACTTCGAGCGCATCACGAGAGACTGGGTCGTCGCCCCCCAGCTGTCGTAGCGGACGCCGTTCAACAGCTCGCCGCCGCTTATGCCCGTGGCGGCGAAGAAGCAGTTGTCTCCCCGCACGAGATCATCGGTCGACAGCACGCGCCCGAGGTCGTAGCCCGCCTGGCGGGCGGAGTTGGCCTCGGCCTCGTCGCGGGGCCACAGACGTCCCTGCAGCTCGCCCCCCATGCACTTGAGGGCCGCTGCCGCGATGATGCCCTCGGGCGTGCCGCCGATCCCCACGAGGACATCTACGCCGCTCTGCGGCCAGGCGGTGGCGATGGCGCCGCCGACGTCGCCGTCGCCGATCAGGTGGATGCGGGCGCCCGTCGAGCGCACCTCGTCGATGAGGCCCCGGTGGCGGTCCCGGTCCAAGATGACGACGGTGAGGTCTCGCACCGAGCTGCCCTTCGCCCTGGCGACGGCGCTCAGGTTGTCGGCGATCGGCGCGGCGACGTCGATGGAGCCGGCCGCCTGAGGTCCCACCGCCAGCTTCTCCATGTAGACACACGGACCGGGGTCGAACATTGCGCCGCGCTCGGCCACGGATATGACCGAAAGCGCCCCGCCGCGCCCGAACGCCGTCGGGGTGGTCCCGTCGATCGGGTCGACGGCGATGTCGGTCGGCGGTGGTGAGCCGTCGCCCACCTTCTCCCCGTTGTAGAGCATCGGGGCTTCGTCCTTCTCGCCCTCCCCGATGACGACGATCCCGTCCATGGCGACGGACTGAAGCACGACGCGCATGGCGTCGACCGCAGCGCCATCGGCTCCTTCCTTGTCGCCCCGTCCGAGCCAGCGTCCCGCCGCAAGGGCCGCCGCCTCGGTCACGCGCACGAGCTCGAGGGCAAGATTCCGATCGGGCGCCTGCCTCTCGGTCACTTCTCCCCTCGGGCCACCACGCCCGCACGATAGTGGCGCTAGGGGGTGCCGCGGGCGGTATCTTGCGCCCGGTGAGTCGCTTTCTCGTGCGCCCTGGAGGAGCCCTGTCGGGCTCGATCGCCGTCAACGGAGCGAAGAACTCCGTGCTCAAGTGCATGGCGGCCTGCCTGCTCGCGCCGGGGCGGCACCGCATCGAGAACGTCCCCGCCATCACCGACGTCACGATCATGGCGGACCTGCTCGCTGCCATGGGGCCCGTAGCCGAGCATCGCGGCCGAGGCAGGGAAGGCGCGCTCGAGGTCGAGGTGCCCGACGAGCTCAAAAGCGACGCCCCCTACGAGCTGATGGAGGCGATCAGGGCCTCAATCGTCGTCCTCGGCCCCCTCCTCGCCCGCCAGGGCCGGGCGCGAATCTCGCTCCCGGGCGGCGACGACTTCGGCGGTCGACCGATCGACATGCATCTTCGTGCTTTCGAACAGATGGGCGCCGAGTTCACCTCGGAGCACGGCTACGTCGAAGGGCGCTCCGGCCGGCTCGTCGGGACGAGGATCGTCTTCGAGTTCCCGAGCCACACGGCGACCGACAACGTGATGATGGCCGCCGTGCTCGCCAAGGGGACGACGGTGATCGAGAACGCCGCACGCGAGCCCGAGGTCGCCGACCTCGCCCGGATGCTGCGCAACATGGGGGCGCGCATCGAGGGCGAAGGAACCTCGCGCGTGGAGATCGAGGGAGTCGACTCGCTGCACCCGGCGGCGCACGTCTGCCTTCCCGACCGCGTAGAGGCGGCGACCTTCCTCTCCGCCGTGGGCCTCGCCGGTGGCGAGGTGCTCGTCGAGCACGCCCGCTCCGAGCACATGGACATGCTGATCGAGAAGCTCGGGGCGATCGGGGTCCGCTGCGTGCCGACGAGCGGCGGCATCCTCGCTTCCTCGAACGGCGAGCTGGCCTCGGTCGACATCTCGACTCTGCCCTATCCCGGCGTGGCCACCGACTACAAGCCCGCCCTCGTGGCGCTGCTGTCGGTCGCCTCAGGCGTCGCCATCGTGAGTGAGAACGTCTTCGCCGGGCGCTTCCGCTACGTCGACGAGCTGCAGCGCATGGGCGCCCGCATCTCCACCGAGGGCCACCACGTCGTCGTGCGGGGGGTGGACCGCCTCTCGGGCGCCCGCGTGCGGGCAACGGACATCCGAGCCGGTGCCGCCCTCGTCATCGCCGGGCTCGTGGCCGAGGGTGAGACCGAGGTGGCCGGCGCCGAGCACGTCGACCGCGGCTACGAGGACCTCGCCGGGCGGCTTCGGGCGCTCGGCGCCGACGTCGAGCGACTCGACTCGCCCGAGTGAGCGCCGCGGGCGGATCCGGCGATCCCGCTTCTCTCCTCGAGCTCGCCAGCGGCGGGGCGGCGGGCGACCGTCGCGCCCTCGCCCGGCTGCTCTCGATCGTTGAACGGGGTGGTGCGCCCGCCCGGAAGCTCTCGGCCGCCACCGCCAGGCTCGCCGGTGGCGCCTACGCCGTCGGGCTCACCGGAGCTCCCGGCTCGGGTAAGTCGACGCTCGCGAGCACCCTCGTCGGCGAGGTGCGCCGGCGGCGGCGCGCACCGGTTGCGGTGCTCGCCGTCGACCCCTCCTCGCCGCTGTCGGGCGGGGCAATCCTCGGCGACCGGGTCCGGATGCAGGAGCACTCACTCGAGGAGGACGTCTTCATCCGCTCGATGGCGACCCGGGGGCACCTCGGCGGGCTGGCGGCCGCGGTGCCGGACGCCGTGCGCCTGCTCGACGCAACGGGCTGGCGGCTCGTGCTCGTCGAGACCGTCGGCGTCGGCCAGGTCGAGGTCGAGGTGGCGGGGACCTGCGACACGGTGGTGGTCGTCGTCAACCCGGGCTGGGGCGACGCCGTGCAGGCGAACAAGGCGGGCCTCTTGGAGATCGCCGACGTGCTCGTGATCAACAAGGCGGACCGCCCGGGCGTGCGAGACACGAGGCGCGACCTCGCCCACATGCTGCAGCTCTCGACGGCGCTGAGCTGGACTCCGCCGATCGTCGAGACCGTGGCGACCTCGAACGACGGCGTCGCGGCGCTCTTCGACGCCGTCGAGGCTCACCGCTCGCACCTCGAGGCGGGCGACGAGCTCAGCCTGAGAAGGCGCCGGCGCGCCGTCGACGAGGCCGGCCGCATAGCCGTCGACCTGTTCGCCCGCAAGGTGGCGGAGCACCTCGCCGGCGCCGCCGAGGCGCCCTTGGATGGGTCCTCTCCGGGCGAGGAGGCGCTGCGGGTCGTCGCCGAGGTCGTCGCCGAGGTGGCCTCCGAGGTGGCCTCCGACTCCGGGGAGCGGGGTCGCCCGGCAAGCTGACCCCTGGGGCTTCAGCGGTCGAGCGAGCTCATGTCGGCGTAGCGGTCGCCGGACGGCTCCGCGACGTTGGCAGCCAGCCAAGAGAGGTCGTCTGCGTCAAGGCACACGTCCGCGGCTGCGAGGTTCTCTTCGAGGTAGCCAACGTGCTTCGTGCCGGGGATGGGCACTACGTCGCCACCCTGGGCGAGCAGCCAGGCGAGAGCGACCTGTCCGGCCGTGACTCCCTTCCTCCCAGCGAGCTCGCCGACAGCACCGGCAATGGCACGGTTCGCCTCCAGGTTGGCCCTCTCGAAACGGGGGTGGAACCGGCGGGTGTCCTTGCTGTCGAGGCGGTCAACGGTCGTGATGGAGCCGGTGAG
>JBOGHY010000158.1:0-7091 GCA_050742375.1 Acidimicrobiales bacterium
AAGGATCTGAGCGAGGCCGTCTCGGCCTTCTTCGAGCGACGCCCGCCTTCCTTCTCCGGCGACTGAGGCGCATTCGGGGAGGGGCGAGAGCACGCTCCCGGAGCGTGGGAGCAGAGAACAGCGCCCGACGGCCGTCAGGCCTTGCGCCGCCAGAGGCGACCGAACCCGGTCCTCGATTCACGCCTTGAAGCGCGCTGCTCGGCACGGCGCTCCGACTCGCGAGCCTCGGCGAAGGCCTCGGGTGCGATCGAGTCGACAACGTCCTCCGCCTCGTCGAGCAGCTGGGCGATGTCGCCGCCGGGATCCTCCGGCTCCTCCTCGACGGCCGGCTCGACGAGCTTCCCGTGCTCCCAGCCGGCGTCGGCGAGGCGCCGATCGTAGCGGGCGCAGTCGGTCGGGCAGCGCCACGGTGCCTCGGGAGCGAGGTCAAGGATGCAAAAGCGAGCCACCTCGCCCGAGGCGTAGGTGCGCGACTGGAAGTGCTTGCACTCTTCTCTCATGGGCATGACAAAAGCACCGCGCCCTTGAAGCTCGTCGGCTGCCGCGGCTCGGCCGCCCGCCGTAGGGCCGTCAGCCTACCGAGCCGTCCATCTGTAGTTCGATCAGCCGGCTCCATTCGACGGCGTACTCCATCGGCAGGGTGCGCGTGATCGGCTCGATGAACCCGTTCACGATCATGCTCATCGCCTGGGCCTCCGACAGTCCCCGGCTCATCAGGTAGAAGAGCTGGTCGTCGCCGACCTTGGAGACGGTCGCCTCGTGACCGATCTGGGCGTTGCGCTCCTCGACCTCTATGTAGGGCTTGGTCTCAGAGATCGAGTCCTCGTCGAGGATGAGGGCGTCGCAGCGCACGAAGGACTTCGAGCGTTCCGCCCCGTCGTCGACGTGCACCTTGCCCCGGTAGGTGGCGATCCCGCCGTCCTTCGAGATCGACTTCGACACGATCGTGGAGGTCGTCTCCGGGGCGCAGTGGAACATCTTGGCGCCGGTGTCCTGCTGTTGGCCAGGTCCGGCATAGGCGACCGAGAGGACCTCGCCGGATGCCTTCGGGCCCATCAGGTAGACCGAGGGGTACTTCATGGTAAGGCGCGAGCCGATGTTGCCGTCGATCCACTCGACGTGCGCCTCGGTCTCGGCCCGAGCCCGCTTAGTGACGAGGTTGTAGACGTTCGAGGACCAGTTCTGGATGGTCGTGTAGGTGATACGGCTCCCGGGCAGCGCCACCAGCTCGACGACGGCGGAATGAAGCGAGTCGGAGGAGTACACCGGTGCCGAGCAACCCTCGACGTAGTGCACCTGGGCGCCCTCGTCGGCGATGATGAGCGTCCGCTCGAACTGGCCCATGTTCTCGGCGTTGATGCGGAAGTATGCCTGCAGCGGCATGTCCACCTTCACTCCGGGCGGCACGTAGATGAACGACCCGCCCGACCACACCGCCGAGTTGAGGGCGGCGAACTTGTTGTCGTTCGGAGGGATGATCTTTCCGAAGAAGCGCCGCACGATGTCGGCGTGCTCCCGGACGGCGGTGTCCATGTCGCTGAAGAGGACACCCTGGCGCTCCAGATCCTCCCGGTTGCGGTGATAGACGACTTCGCTCTCGTACTGCGCCGTGACGCCGGCGAGGTACTTCTGCTCGGCCGCGGGGATGCCGAGCTTTTCGTAGGTCGCCTTGACGCTCTCGGGGAGCTCATCCCAGGCGTTCACCTGCTTCTCGGTCGGCTTGATGTAGTAGTAGATGTCGTCGAAGTCGAGCGCCGGCATCTTGTGGGCGAACCAGGGCACCATCGGCTTGGCGAAAAAGCGCTTGAGCGCTCCGAGGCGGAACTTGAGCATCCACTCGGGCTCGCCCTTCATCGCCGACATCTCCCGGACGATGTCCTCCGAAAGCCCCTTCTTCGGCTTGAAGACGTAATCCTCGGCGTCGCTCCATCCGAGCTGGTAGCGGCCGAGATCGATCTCGGTGGTGGCCATCAGGGCCTCACCCTCTCACGGCGGGCTGGGGTATTTCCACTACGACGATAGTAACAACTCCGGCGTCCCCGCCCGACGCCCAGCGTCGAAGGATGTGGAAAGCTCCCCCGGTGCCGTCGGATGACGCCCCTTGCGACGAACGCGCTTCCGCTCCTCCTTCGAAAGCCCCTCCTCCTGCGGCCGAACGCCGGCCCGTCGAGCTCACCGCCCACGGCGACACCCGCACCGACCCCTGGTACTGGCTGAGGGACCGGGACGACTCGGCCGTGATGTCTCATCTCGAGGCGGAGAACTCCTACGCGGCCGCCTCGACGGCCCACCTCGAGTCGCTCGTCGGCGCCGTCTACGAGGAGGTCCTCGCCCGCGTGCAGCTGACCGACGTCACCTACCCCGAGACAAGAGCGCAATGGAGCTACTACCGGCGCACTGTCGAGGGTCTCGAGCACCCGATCTCCTGCCGGCGCCCCGCCGGCGCGCCCTTCCCGTCGGCTGACCCAAACGTCGAGGACCCAGACGAGGCGGTCGTGCTCGACGAGAACGCCCTCGCCAAGGGACACGCCTACTTCCACGTCGGGGACAGCGCCCTCAGCTCCGACCAGCGCCTCCTTGCCTACGCGACGGACACATCGGGCGCTGAGCTGTACGAGATCGCCATCCGCGACCTCGAGAGCGGCAAGGACCTCGAAGAGCGGATCGTCGGGGCGTACTACGGCGTGGCTTTCGACGCCGATGCGGCCACGCTCTTCTACACGCGCCCTGACGACGCCATGCGGCCGCACCAGATCTGGCGTCACCGCCTCGGCTCCCCCCAGTCAGACGACAACCTCGTCTGGCAGGAGGACGACGAGCGCTTCTTCCTCTCGGTCGGGACCACGAAGGACTTCGAGCTCGTCGTCTTCTCGGCCGAGTCCCATGTGACCTCCGAGCACCGAGTCGTCCCCGCCGGCGATGCCGGGCGGGAGCCCGTCGTCGTCGCCCCCCGCCGCCAGGGCGTGCTCTACTCGGTCGAGCACGCCGGCGGCGAGCTGCTGATCCTCTCGAACGAGGAGGCGGAGAACTTCCGGCTCTTGCGGGCGCCGCTCGCGGACCTCGGTCAGAAAGCGTGGAAGGTGCTTCTGGCACACCGCGAGGACGTCCGTATCGAAACGTTCGACGTCGTCACGGGCCACGTGCTCGTAGCCGAACGCGGCCATGCCACGACGGCAGTCCGCATCCTGTCTCTGGCCGGTGACGCCGCCCATGTCATCGAGGCTCCGGACGCCGGCACTGTACAGCTCGCCCAGAACCTCGACTTCGACGCCCGCGAGGTGCGCTACACGACGACGAGCCTCATCGAGCCGCCCACTCTTCATGCCTACGACCTGGAGGTCGGCAGCACCACCACGCTCTGGCGCCAGCCGGCGCCCGGCTATGACCCGTCGCGCTACCGCACCGCTCGGCGCTTTGCCACCTCGGGCGACGGCACCGAGGTGCCTCTCACCCTCGCCTGGCGGGCAGACCGGCCGGAGCGGGCCGGCCCGTGCCTGCTCTACGGGTACGGCTCGTACGAGCACAGCTCGGACCCTGCCTACTCGAGCCGCCGCCCGATCCACCCGCTCCTCGACAGAGGAGTGCTCTTCGCCATAGCGCACGTCCGTGGAGGCGGCGAGCTCGGGCGGGTGTGGTACCTGGACGGCAAGCTCGGGCGGAAGCGACACAGCTTCGAGGACTTCGTCGCCTGCGCCCGGTTGCTCGTGAGCGAGGGCCTGAGCACGCCGGCCGAGCTCGCCATCGACGGCGGCAGCGCCGGTGGCCTCCTTGTCGGTGCCTCGCTCAACGAGGCGCCGGAGCTCTTCGGGGCGGTCGTGGCCGAGGTGCCCTTCGTCGACGTTCTCACCACCACCCTCGACGTCTCGCTCCCCCTCACGGTCATCGAGCACGAGGAGTGGGGCAACCCGATCTCTGACGAGGAGGCGTACTTCTACATCCGCGGCTACTCGCCCTACGACAACGTCGTGCCGCTCGAGGCTTACCCGAGGATGCTCGTCACCGCCGGGTTGAACGATCCCCGGGTCTCCTATTTCGAGCCGGCGAAGTGGGTACAGAAGCTGCGCGCGTCCGACGGCGGCGGCGGCGGCCAGATCCTCCTCAAGACCGAGATGGTCGCCGGCCATGGTGGCCCCTCGGGCCGTTTCCGGCACTGGCAGGAGCATGCCCTCCGGCTCGCCTTCGTGCTCGACGCCACCGGCGCCGCCCGTGCGAACGGAGACAACGACGTCGTCGCGGCCCGAGCCGGGGTGGCGAGCCCTACGACGCCGGGCTCCCGCTCGGCGGGTTGAACGACACGTCGTAAGGCTGGACGTAGCCGGGCAGCTGCGCCGGCTCGCCGTTCACCTTCAAGGAGGCATTGGCTGGCGCCCCGAGACGCGCGGTCACCGCACCGCTTGCGGCATAGTCGGCGCTCTGACCGGGGGCCAGCGTCGTCATCCACAGCCAGCCGCCCGACCCGCTCTGCTGCACCCCCACCCAGCAGGGAGCCGACCCCGTGTCGGCAAAGGAGAGGCGGTAGGAGCCCGAAGCGACGGCGAAGCTCACCTTGGTCGACGAGGTCGAGACCGGTCGGAGCGACTGGGCTCCCGTCGTGGTCCCGCCGGTCGTGGTCCCCGGATGGGAGCCGCCGCCTTGGTGGCCCCGATCGTGGCGGTGCGTCGTCGATCGTCCCGTGGTCGAGCTGTGCCCGTGCTTCGGGCTCGTGCCCGCCCGCCCGGGCCCGCTGGCAAGCTTCAATCCGAGCAGGGCGATGGCGACGACAACCACGCCAGTTGCCGCTCCGGTCAGCAACCGGCGGTTGCGGTACTCATGACCGCGCCCGGCGGCGAGCGACTTTCGGACCGCAGCCGGCAGGGGGGCGCCACCGGCGCCCGCAGCTCCGGTGCCGCCGCCGGTCACGTCCTCAAAGGTGAGCGGGCCGCCTTCGACAGGCGTCGGGATCGAGGCGATCGGACGGGTCGGACCAGAGAAAGCGTCCAGATCGCCCCCCTTTCCCGTGTCGGGCTCCTCGGCGTGCTCGCCGCTCTCTCGCCCGGCGGGCGTCGCGGGAGGGTTCGGCGGGCTTCCCTCCTCGGGCAGGTGCTCGGTCCGTACGTGCGGGGTACCGCTCTCTTCGTGCGGGAGAGCCCGCACGTTCGCCGAGTGCTCGCTCCGCCGGGACACGTCGCCGAGGACGCCGAGGGCGCGCCCGTAGTTCTCCATCGCGCGCCGGTCGGAGCGTCCCGAGCCGAGCCGCGACCACACAACGGCGCCGAGAACGAGGACTACCAGCACGACGATCACGATGGTGGTCATTTCAGGCGGCTCCCGCGACTCGGTCGCACCCCCCTATTCAACCGGAGAACCGCATGGACGGATCCCCGCCGTCTGATCAGCTGGGCGAGCGCACGCGGGTCAGGTGCGCAGGCGGACGCGGGGCAGCAGCTCAGGCGCGAGATCCTTGCGGCGAGGGCTCCGGCGGTCCCTCTCGGAGACGACGGGCACCTCGACGCCCCAGTCGATCCCGAGATCGGGGTCGTCGAAGGCTACCCCGAGCTCGTCGTCGGGGTTGTAATAGGAGTCCACGAGGTACATGAGAGTGAGATCGCTCAACGCTGCGAAGCCGTGACCGACCCCGGGGGGGATGAATATGCCGCGCTCGTCGCCCTCTCCGACGTCGATGATCGCCGTCGCGCCGTCACTTCGTGACCCCAGTCGCAGGTCGTGCAACACGACGCGGGCGCGCCCTCGGGCGACGTACCAGTAGTCCGCCTGGTGGAGGTGGTAATGCAGGCCGACGACCGCGCCCCTTTGCCTTTCCGAGCGGTTCTGCTGCACCATCTCGCGGCCGAGGGGGAGCCACGACCGCCGGTAGGTCTCTACGAACCGTCCCCGATCGTCGCCGTAGCTGTCGGGGCGCACCACGAAGACGTCGTCAATGTCGCTCAGCGCAAGCACGTCTGGCACCTGCATCCTCCTTTGCGGGCGGTGGGCTGCGGCGGCCGCCCGATGATACGGCGGGCGTCGAGCTCCGATCAGTCGAAGCCGTGGTCGTAGGGCCGGCGGCGTTCGGGAAGGTTCACCTGCTTCCAGACGAGGAGCTTGCGGCGGAAAGAGACGACCTCCTCGCCGCGCTGGTTGAAGCCCTTCGTCTCCACCTCGACCACGCCCCGGTCGGGCTTCGAGCGGGACCCGGTCACCGACAGCACCTTGGTCTCGGCATAGATCGTGTCACCGTGGAAGGTCGGGTTGACGTGCCTCAGGCTCTCGATCTCGAGATTGGCGATGGCGCTTCCGGACACGTCGGGCACGCTCATGCCGAGCACGAGCGAGTAGACGAGGTTGCCGACGACCACGTTGCGACCCTGCGGAGCGTCGCGCTCGGCGAACCACTCGTTCGTGTGCAGGGGGTGGTGGTTCATCGTGATCATGCAGAAGAGGTGGTCGTCGTACTCGGTGATCGTCTTGCCCGGCCAATGCCGGTAGACGTCGCCCACGACAAAGTCCTCGAGGGCACGGCCGAAAGGGCGCTCGTGCACCGTCAAGGTCGCGCCCCTCCTCCCGGCGCCCGGTCGACCGCGCCCGTGCAAGTCGCCCGTTCCTGCACCCGCCGGATACGGCTCACGTCGTCGTCTCCGGTTCCTCGCGGGCGGGACGTGTGGAAAAGGCAAGCACCCAGTCCGGCTGCGCCTCTCCGTCGATGGTCAGCCGCCATGTGAAGCGAGCACCGCCAGTCAGCGGCAGAGGACCGAAGTTGACGGCGAGCGCCACGTCGACCGGGCTCCCCTCGGGGACCGAGCCTGGGCGTCCGACCTCGAAGTCGCCCCGCACCTCCATTGGTCGCAAGCCTTCCGCGGTCTCGATCAGCACTGGCTGGCCGTCCTCGTCGACAAGGTAGAGCTCCCAGTGGTGCGGCGAGCCGGCCTCGATCCAGTCGACGTCGATCTTGAGAGCGACCGCCGAGGGCATCGGATCGGGGCCGGCGAGGCTCCATCCCCCGCCGAGGATGTAAAGCTTCCCGTCGCAGACCTGGGCGGAGTCGCAGAGCATCATCGTCACGCGCACGCCGAGACGCTAGTTGGACGGCGGTGCCGACCTGGCCGAAGCCCGAA
>JBOGHY010000159.1:0-4253 GCA_050742375.1 Acidimicrobiales bacterium
TGCTCTTGGTACGTTGCTCGTTCGGTATCGAGCGCCGCCCTCTGGTGGCTCAGGAAGCGCTCCTCGGTATAGCCCTCCCGGCGCCGATGGGTTTCCGACGCTCGACGCGTCGACAGCAGGCCAATCTGCGATGCCGGGGCAGGATCGGCACGCTTCCTCGGCGCCGGCTTGCGGGGGGCAACCTTGTTGGAGGCAGCCCTGCCCGGGACGACCTTGTCCGCGGCGGCCCTCTCGGCGGTCGCCCGAGGGGTTGGAACCTTGGTCGGGGAGGCCGACTTGGCAGCTGGGGCGGCCGACTTGGCAGCTGGGGCGGCCGACTTTGTCGCAGGCTTCGGAGACGCAGTGGCCGGGGGGGGTGTCGACGACGGTGCCCGCGCCCGGGACGCCTCTTTTGCCCGCACGGCCGACTTTGCCCCGGCCGGAGGGGCCTTCCTCGGCGCAGCCGCCTTGGCGGCCGTCTTGTTGGCGGCGGCCGTCTTGTTGGCGGCGGTCGTCTTGTTGGCGGTCGTCTTGTTGGCGGTCGTCTTGTTGGCGGGGACAGCCGTACTGGCGGCAGCCGTACTGGCCGACCTCTTCGAAGCGATCACGGTCTTCGCTCTCTTCGAGCCCGCGGCGGTGCCCCGCTCGGTCGTCGTCGAAGGGGTGCGCGCCATCGCTCGAAGTCTCCTCATCCCCGAAGGGTGCTAGACGATAACGCGCCCCGCGCGCTCTGCGAGCGATGCAACCAGCGAGGCTCACGACGCCGCCTACGCTTCGGTCATGCCGTCCGCTACCCCAGCGGGTCCAGACCGACAGATCGACGCACGCCCGTACCCGATCGTGCCGTCGGAGGCCCGCTATGCCGAGCTCGAGGAGGAGACCCTCTCGTACTGGCGCGAAGACGGGACATTCGAGGCGTCGGTGCGCCTCAACCCTGAAGACACCGAGTTCGTGTTCTACGACGGTCCCCCGTTCGCAAACGGGCTGCCCCACTACGGGCATCTTTTGACCGGCTTCGTCAAAGATGCCGTCCCCCGGTACCAGACCATGCGGGGACGGCGGGTCGAACGACGCTTCGGGTGGGACTGCCACGGGCTTCCCGCAGAGATGGAGGCCGAGCGTGAGCTCGGCGTCTCCGGCCATCAGCAGATCTCCGAGTACGGAATCGACCGCTTCAACGCCTACTGCCGCCAGATCGTGCAGCGGACCACCGACGCCTGGAAGGCATACGTCAACCGCCAGGCCCGCTGGGTCGACTTCGAGCACGACTACAAGACCATGGACCTCGACTACATGGAGAGCGTGCTCTGGGCCTTCAAGCGCCTCTACGACCAGAACCTGGCCTACGAGGGGTACAAGGTCCTCCCCTACTGCTGGGAGTGCGAGACCCCTCTCTCCAATTTCGAGACCCGCCAGGACGACGCCTACCGCGACCGCACGGATCCGGCCGTCACCGTCGCCTTCGACGTCGAGGAATATGACGGGTCCGAGATGGGCCTGCCCGCCGAAGAGGTACCTGAGGTGCTCCGGAGGGGCTTTCGAATCCTGGCCTGGACGACTACGCCCTGGACGCTTCCCTCCAACCTCGCCATCGCCGTCGGTCCGGACCTCGACTATGCAGTGCTCGAGGTGGTGGGCGCCGCCGGCTCGATCGAGCACCTTGTCGTCGGCGCCGAGCGCCTCGAGCATTACGAGGCGCAGCTCGCCGGTGCCACCCGCGTCGCCACGGTGAAGGGCGTCGTCCTAGCCGGCCGCCGCTACCGCCCGCTCTTTCCTTACTTCGCCGGGCACCCGAACGCCTTCAGGGTGCTGGCGGCGGAATTCGTGTCCACCGACGAGGGCACGGGAGCCGTCCACATGGCGCCAGGCTTCGGCGAGGACGACCAGCGGGTCTGCGAGAGCGCCGGGATCGCCGTCGTCTGCCCGGTGGACGAACGGGGCCGCTTCACCGACGAGGTTGCAGATCTCGCCGGCCGGCAGGTGCTGGAGGCCAACGCCTCTATCGTCGAGGCGCTCTCGGCCATGGGGGCCCTCTTCTCCCAGGAGGAGCTCACCCACAGCTATCCGCACTGCTGGCGCACGGACACGCCCCTCATCTACAAGGCGCTCAGCTCCTGGTTCGTGAAGGTGACAGCGATAAGAGATCGCATGGTCGAGCTCAACAAGGAGGTGAGCTGGGTCCCCGCGCACGTCCGCGACGGCGCCTTCGGCAAGTGGCTCGAAGGCGCCCGCGACTGGAGCATCACGAGGAACCGCTTTTGGGGAACGCCCATCCCGGTCTGGAAGAGCGACAACCCGGCGTACCCGCGCGTCGACGTCTACGGGAGCCTCGACGCCCTGGAGGCCGACTTCGGCGTACGGCCGACCGACCTCCACCGGCCGTACATCGACGAGCTGACTCGGCCCAACCCGGACGATCCGACGGGTCGCTCGACGATGCGCCGCGTCACCGACGTGCTCGACTGCTGGTTCGAGTCTGGTTCGATGCCCTTCGCCCAGATGCACTACCCCTTCGAAAGCCGCCGTCGCTTCGAGGCACACTTCCCGGCGGATTTCATCGTCGAGTACATAACCCAGACGCGGGGGTGGTTCTACACCTTGCACGTCCTTTCGACGGCTCTGTTCGACTGCCCGCCGTTCCACAACTGCATCGCCCACGGCATCATCCGCGGCGACGACGGACGCAAGCTGTCGAAGCGGCTCAAGAACTTCCCAGATCCCGAGGAGGTCTTCGACTCCGAGGGGTCCGACGCCATGCGCTGGTACCTATTGGCGTCGCCGGTGCTGAGGGGCCTCGACGTCGTGATCGAGAAGAGGGCCCTTGCCGAACCGGTGCGCCTCGTCGAGAACCCCATCTGGAACACGTGGAAGTTCCTCTCCACCTACTCCAACGCCGATTCGATGCGCGGGCGCTACCGGACCGACCAGACGGCCCTTCTCGACCGCTACATCCTCGCCAAGACTGCCGGGGCCATCGACGCCGTCTCCGCCTCCATGGAGTCCTACGACCTCGCCGGCGCAACCGCGGCCATCAGTGAGCTCCTTGAAGCCCTCACGAACTGGTATGTGCGCCGCAGCCGCGACCGTTTCTGGCGGAGCACCGGCGGCGCAGGTGGCTCCACCGGTGAGCCCGCCCCCGCCTCGTCCAGGGCTCTCGCCGACAAGGTTGACGCCTACGACACCCTTCACACCGTGCTGCACGTGACCTGCCGGCTGGCGGCGCCGTTCCTGCCTTTGCTGAGCGAGCATGTCTACCGCGGGCTCACCGGCGAGCGCAGCGTCCACCTCACCCGGTGGCCGCAGCGATCCGAGCTTCCTTCCGACGCCGGCCTGGAGGAGGACATGGATCTGGCGCGTGAGGTCTGTTCTGCGGCGCACTCGATCCGCAAAGCGGCCGGACGGCGGGCGCGCCTCCCGCTGCGGCGCCTCACCGTCGCCGGCGCAACAGCGGGGCAGCTCGATCAGCTCGTCGAGCTCATCGCCGACGAGGTGAACGTGAAGGAGGTGCGCCTGCTCGACGACGCGGGGAGCCTCTCACGCCAGGTCCTGGCCGTCGTTCCCTCGGTGCTGGGGCCGCGCCTCGGCGAGGGCACTCAGGCGGTCATCGCCGCAGTGCGCAAGGGGGATTGGGCCACGGCGGGCGCCGGGGCGGCTGTCGGCGCCGGGGCGGCTGTCGGCGCCGGGGTCAGCGCAGGGGGGGTTGAGCTCCAGCCCGGCGAGTTCACTCTCCGTCTCGTGCCCATCGACGAGAAGTCCACCCGCGTCCTGGAGAACCACTCGATCGTCGTGGGGCTCGACATGCAGACCGACTCCGCTCTCGAGGCAGAGGGCGTGTCGAGAGATCTCGTCCGGATCGTGCAGCAGGCACGGCGCGCCAACGGTTTGGACGTGTCAGACCGGATCGAGCTCGAGGTGCGAACGCCCCCGCTGCTCCACCCGTGGCTCGAAGAGTGGCGACACTACGTGCAAGCCGAGACCCTGGCTCTCGAGATGATGATCTCCGACGACGGCGCCGGCATCGTGGACGTCGACCCCGACGGAGTCGTCGGAAGCGAGGGGCACCCGGTATGGATCGACCTGCGCCGAGCGCACGCGAACGCCCGAACGCCCGACGCCGAACACCCCTAGAAGCCCGACGACGTCGCTCAGACCGGCCCTTCGGTGTCGTCGGGGTCGAGCTGCCAGATCGCCGTGTCTCCCAACCGGGCCTCGAACGGCGGCACGGAAGACAGGCCGCGGCGTCCGGTAGTCGGCGGGCCTGGCGAGCGCCGGCC
>JBOGHY010000160.1:0-5009 GCA_050742375.1 Acidimicrobiales bacterium
ACAGGTCCATGTGGCGCTTCGCCGCCCGCACGACGGGGCGCCCGAGAGCCGTGCTGCTGCCTGCCGTGGCGGTGGCTCTGGTCGCTCGCCTCGTCCTCGCCTGGCTCGAGCATCTGGTCCAGCCCCGTTCGAGACTGCGGCGAGCTCACCGCTGACCGGCCCCGAGCACAGCGCTGACCGCCCCCGGGGCGCGCCCGAATAACCCCCGCCGGGCCTACGACTAAAATGCTCAGCCGTGCCCGGGGAGAACTTCAGCCGTCGCGTCGCGCGCGCCGCCAGCGTCGGTGGCGGTCGGTCCTACAAGGCCCAGTCCCCGAGAGGCTGGTCGCTCATCCTGCTAGTCATATGCCTCGTAGGCGTCGCCCTGATCGGTTACAGCCGATACGAGCGCACCCACCCGGTGGCGGCGGCGCCCAAGCCCTCCGTCCCACCGACGGCGTCGTCGGAGTGGAGGATGGCCGTCGCCGTCGACGTCTGCGGGCGCTTCGACCCGACAGCGCTCCCCGAGACACCCGCCACGACGGCCGACGCCTTCCTCACCCTCCCTCGTGGCGTCGTCGACCTGGCGCCTGCCCGCTCGGCCGCACCCACCTTCTACGAGGGACACAAGGCCGTCCTCGGGCTCTACCTCGCCGGCGAGGGCGTGTCGCTCACGAAGCAATCCTTGGTGCTGCCAGGAAAGCTCCTCCCGGTGCACAAGACGGCCAAGAGCGCCGCAGCCAAAGGATCGGGCAAGACGGCGGGAACGTCGACCTCCACCAGCTCTTCCACGTCGACGAGCACGTCCACGTCGACGAACACCAGCACCTCCACCTCGCCGTCCTCCTCGTCCTCGGTCGGCTCAAAGTCGAGCTCCTCGACGTCCACGTCGAGCTCGACGACCACCACGACGACGTCTCCGAAGCGCGGCCCGGCGCGGACCTACACGACGGGAAAGAGCCGTTGCGGGGCGAGCACCGGGGTCGTCGAGGTCATGGTCTGGCGCTCGCCCTCGAGCACCGGAGGTCGCCTCGTCTCGCCGAAGGCTGCGAACACGCTCCGCTTCCGAAACGGCCAGCTCGTGGTCGTCGCCTTCGTCAAAAAGGGCACGGCCATACCGAAGCCGCCGGGCGCGGGCACCGTCGCCCAGTGGCTCATCGCCAACCCACATGGTCGCTACACCGGCCCGGCCTCGCCCTCCAGCACGCCGACGTCGAGCGTCCCGGTGACGAGCAGCACCGTGACAGGCCCGACGACGCCCTCCGGCTCGACCGGCTCCACGTCACCGAGCGCCGGTACGAGCTCGAGCTCGAGCACCACGTCGACGACGGGTACCAAGTAAGAAAGGGCGACATGGACGCCGTCGTGCTTGTCGGCGGCGAGGGAACGCGCCTCCGGCCGCTCACCTACGACACGCCGAAGCAGATGCTCTGCCTGGTCGACCGGCCGGGCATAGCCCATGTCGCCCGCTGGCTCTCCGCCCACGGCGTCGCCCGCGTGGTGCTGTCGCTCGGCTACCGCCCCGACGTCTTCCTGCAGGCCTTCCCCGAGGGCCGCATCGAGGGCATCGAGCTCGTCTACGCCATCGAGCCAGAGCCGCTCGACACCGCCGGCGCGGTCCGCTTTGCCGCCGAGGCCGCCGGCGTCACCGAGAGGTTCCTCGTGCTGAACGGGGACGTGCTGACCGATTTCGACGTGACGGCGCTCGTGGCGTTGCACGACCGGGCCGGCGCCGACGCCTCGATCCACCTCACGCCCGTCGCCGATCCATCCGCCTTCGGCGTCGTGGACGTCGGGCCCGACGGCCGCGTGCGCTCTTTCGTCGAGAAGCCGGCGCCCGAAAAGGCTCCGACCAACCTCGTCAACGCCGGCACCTATGTCCTCGAGGCGACGGTGCTGAAGCGCATCCCGCCGGGACGGCGGGTCTCGATCGAGCGGGAGACCTTCCCCGAGCTGGCGTCGGATGGCGGCCTCTACGCGCTGGCATCGGCCGAGTACTGGACCGACACGGGCACGCCGGCGGAATTCATCCAAGCCGCCGTGGACATCGTCTCGGGGCGGCGCTCGGCGGCCGGCGTGCGGCCGGCGGCACCGGAGGTGGCCCCCGGCGTCTTCGCCCACCTCGAGGATTGTGGAGGAGGACGACGACCCGACAAAAGCCTCGACGACCTGCTGTCCGCGGCCGCCGGCCCCCTCTATGCCGGAAAGGGGGCCCTCATCGGTGCAGGCGCCGAAGCCGGCGAGGCGGTGCTGGCGGACCGAAGCGAGCTTGGCGAGGGCTCACGCGTCGCTCACAGCGTGCTCATGGCGGGCGCCGTCGTCGAGGCGGGGGCGGAGGTGCGCGACTCGATAGTCGGCCCCGGGGCCGTCGTCGGCCGGGGAGCACGCGTGGGCGGGCTCTCCATCGTCCGGGGCCAGAGCCGCGTGCCGGCGGGAGCCGTCCTCGATGCGGCCCGTTTCCCGGGGCCCTGAGGGCCGGAATGGCGCCGTGAGAGCCCTCGTCACCGGGGGCGCAGGCTTCATCGGTTCGACGCTCGTGGACCGCCTGCTCGCCGAAGGGCACGAGGTGGACGTCGTCGACGACCTCTCGAGCGGCTCGCTCGCGAACCTGGGGGAGGCGAGGGGAGCGGGGAGGGGCTTTCGATTTCACAACCTGGACGTGAGATCCGCCGATCTCGTCGAGCTGGCCGAGCGGCGCCGGCCAGAGGTGATCTTCCATCTGGCCGCCCAGTCGTCCGTTCCGGCCTCGGTCGCCCGGCCGCTCGACGACGCCGAGGTGAACGTGCTCGGCTCGCTTCAGGTTCTCGAGGCCGCCCGCGCCGCTTCGTGCCGCAAGGTCGTCTACGCCGCCAGCGGCGGCACGCTCTATGGCGAGCCGGACGGCGAGGACCTGCCCGTCCCCGAGCACGCCCCCCAGGGCCCGCTGTCGCCCTACGGTGTCTCGAAGAAGGCCGCTATCGACTACATGGTTGCCTACCGGCACCTGCACGGGGTGGAGTTCACGGCTCTCGCGCTGGCCAACGTCTACGGGCCCCGCCAGGACCCGAACGGCGAGGCTGGCGTGGTGGCGATCTTCGCCGAGCGCCTCGCCAACGGAGGGACCTGCGTCTTGAACGGGGACGGCCTGTGCACCCGTGACTACGTCTACGTCGACGACGCAGTCGACGCCTTCGCCCGGGCGGCGCGCCGAGGGGGAGGGCTCGTGTTGAACATCGGGACCGGGATCGAGACGACCGTGATGGACCTTTACTGGTCCATGGCGCGGGCTGCCGGGACGACCGCCCAGCCCCGCCACGGTCCAGAGCGTCCGGGCGACGTCCGGCGCAGCGCCCTGGACCCGGACCGCGCCTCGATCCACCTCGCCTGGAAGCCCTGGACGAGCCTCGACGAGGGCGTGGCGAGCGTGCTGCAGCACGCCCGTGCGCGGGCGCTCTCCTGAGGTGGACCCGGTATCGGGTAGGCCGCGCGGGCGCTCTCCTGAGCTGCGCCCCTCTCCCGGTTCCCCGCTCGGGCGCCTCGCGTGATCGCCGTCCTGTCGGGCGGAGTGGGTGCCGCCAAGTTCCTGTCGGGCCTCGTGCAGGTCGTCGACCCGGCCGAGGTGGTCGCCGTCGTCAACACCGGTGACGACACGATCGTGCACGGGCTCTACGTGAGCCCGGACCTCGACACGGTCACCTACACCCTCGCAGGCCGGGTCAACCCCGAGACCGGTTGGGGGATCGCCTCGGACAGCTTTACGACTATGGCGGCGCTCGAGTCGCTCGGCGGGGAGACGTGGTTCCGCCTCGGCGATCTCGACCTCGCCACCCACCTCTACCGCACCGGCGCCCTCGCCGCCGGCGCAACGCTCTCGGAGGTCACCGCCAGCCTGGCGGACGCCTTCGGGCTGGCCGTGCGCCTCCTTCCTATGAGCGACGACCCGGTCCGTACCCGCCTCGTGCTCGCCGGCGAGGGGGGGGAGATCGACTTCCAGGAGTACTTCGTCCACCGGCGCCACGACGTCGCCGTGACGGCGGTGCGTTTCGAGGGGGCCGGGACGGCCAGGCCGGCTCCGGGCGTGCTCGATGCCCTCGACAGCGCCGAGGTATTGGTCGTCGCCCCGTCGAACCCCGTTCTGTCCATCGGGCCGATCCTTTCGGTCCCGGGCGTCGCCGAGGTTCTGCGACGGCGCCGAGAGGACTGCGTGGCCGTCTCCCCGATAGTCGCCGGGGCGGCGCTCAAGGGCCCCGCCGACCGCCTCCTCTCCGAGCTCGGCGAGGAGGTGTCCGTGGTCGGCGTAGCCCGGCGGCTTTCGGGGATCTGCGGCACTCTCGTCGTCGACGTCGCCGACGAGGCACTCGCCGGGCGGGTGGAGGAGGCGGGTACGCGCTGCGTCGCCGCCCCGGCGATCATGTCGAGCCCCGGGGCGGCCGCCGATCTCGCCCGGGTCGCGGTCGGGTCGCTCGCCGGGCGATCTCGGTGAGCGGGCGACGGGACCTCGAGGTCTCGGTGAGCGCGTACGACGGGGCGGGCCCGGCCGGGCTCTCGGTCTTCGGCGTCCCCGGGATGCCGGAGGTCGAGCCCGGCGCCGATCTCGCCGGGCTTATCGCCGCCCACGCCCTGCCCGCCCTGCGCGACGGCGACGTCGTCGTCGTGACGCAAAAGATCGTGTCGAAGGCAGAGGGCCGTCTCGTGGCGTTCGAGGGAGACTCGCCCGAGGCGCGCCGCCGCCTCGCCGAGTCCGAGGCCGTCCGCGTCCTCCGCCGCCGGGGCGACCTCGTCGTCACCGAGACCCGGCACGGCTTCGTCTGCGCCAACTCGGGCGTCGACCTGTCGAACGTCGCAGAGGGCGTGGCGGCGCTGCTCCCGCTCGATCCGGACCGATCGGCGCGGCGCATCCGCGACGGCCTCCGGGCGCGTGCGCAGGTCGAGGTCGGCGTCGTAGTCTCGGACACCTTCGGGCGTCCGTGGCGCCGCGGCGTCACCGACGTGGCGATCGGCAGCGCCGGGATCCGGCCGGTGCTCGACTTGAGGGGGACGCCCGACGCCCT
>JBOGHY010000161.1:0-10503 GCA_050742375.1 Acidimicrobiales bacterium
GCCAGCCTCTTCGCGACGATGGGTTTCTGGCAGGGGGTCGACGTGCCAGGAGCGAGCCTCTCGCTCGTCGTGATCGACCGCCTCCCCTTTCCCCGACCAGACGAACCGCTGAACGCGGCGCGACGGGAGGCCGCAGAACCGAGGGGCTTTCGCAGCGTCGACCTGCCGCGAGCCGCGACGCTGCTCGCACAGGGCGCCGGGCGGCTCGTGCGCACCTCTAGCGACCGCGGCGTCGTGGCGGTGCTCGACCGCCGGCTCGCCACGGCGTCGTACTCGGGCTACCTCGTAAAGGCGCTGCCGCCGATGCGACGCACCCGATCGCGCGACGAGGCGGTCGCCTTCCTCTCCTCGATCGCGGCGCCGGCGGAGCCCATGGCGCCGGCGGCCCATGGCGCCGACGGCACCGGCAGATGTTGGCGGCGTGCCGGCAGCAGGGTCAAGGGCCACGGCGAGGGGGATCAGTAGCCGAGCCGCTCGATCATCTCGGCGTGGCGCTGCCAAGACTTCTCGACCTTGACGAAGAGCTCCACGTAGGCCCCTTCGGCCAGCTGGCGGCGAACCGCCGTGCCGGCGGCCTTCAGCACCGAGCCGCCCCTGCCGATGACGATCCCTTTTTGGGAATCCCGCTCGACGAGGATCTCGCAGCGAATGCGAGGCCACTCCCACTCCGTCACTCGGCAGGCGATCGAGTGCGGAAGCTCCTCGGTGGCATTTGCGATCAGCTGTTCGCGCACGAGCTCGGCCACCATGAAGGCTTCGGGCACGTCGGTCACCGTGCCGGGAGGGAAGTAGCGGGGGCCGGGCGGCATCCGGCCGACGACGTGCTCGACGAGGCCCTCGACGCCCGCGCCGGTGCGCGCAGAGATGGCGAAGTACTCGGCACCCTCGAGCCCGAGATCCTCGGCGGCCGCCTGGAGGTGGTCGAGCACCTGGCGGCGGCTGGCGGCGTCGGTCTTGTTGACGGCGACGACGCTGCCGGCCGGCAGGCGTGAGGCGATGAAGGCGTCGCCCCGGCCGACGGCCGAGCTCGCCTCGACCATGAGCACGCACAGGTCCACGTCGCCGATCAGCTGGGAGGCCGTGTCGTTCATCCTGGAGCCGAGGGCGGTCTTCGGTTTGTGGATCCCCGGAGTGTCGACGAACACGACCTGTGCATCGGGCCGGTCGAGGACGCCACGGACGCGGGTCCGCGTCGTGTGGGGCACGGGCGAGGTGATGGCCACCTTGGCGCCGACTATCCGGTTGACGAGCGTCGACTTACCGACGTTGGGGCGTCCGAGCAGCGCCACGAACCCGGAGCGGACATCTGGTCCGGCAGCCTTCGCTTCAGCGCCGTCCCTCATCCGGTGCGACCGCTCGGCGGTCGCTCGGGGGTCCCGTCTCCGTCGCTTCCCGAGCCTCCGGCGCTCCCCGCGCTTCGCGAGCCGCCGGCGTTGTGGCCCGACACGAGGCGGAGCGGTGGCCCTTTCAGGTTCACGACACGCACCGAACCGATGCGCCGTCCCTGCACCCGCTCGGCGACCAGCAGGTGACCGTCGACCTCGACCGTCTCTCCCTCGACCGGCACATGCCCGGTGGCCTTCAACATGAGCCCGCCGATCGTGTCCCAGTCGTCCCCGACCGGAAGGCTGGCGTCGAGGAGCTCGTTCACCTCGTCGACGGCCATCTTCGAGGAGACCCGGAATTGACCGCCGCCGAGCGGCTCCACCATCGGCTCCTCGACGTCGAACTCGTCGGCGATCTCTCCGACGAGCTCCTCGATGAGGTCCTCCAGTGTCACGACTCCGGCCGTCCCTCCGTACTCGTCGATGACGACGGCGATGTGGAACTGGCCCGCCTGCATCTCGCGCAGCAGGGGTGCAACCCGCTTCGACTCGGGCACGTAGTGCGCAGGCCGGGCGAGCTCGGCGACCGGGCGGTCCTCGGAGCCCGAGCGCACGGCACGCACGAGGTCCTTGGCGAAGGCGATGCCGACGACATCGTCGACGTTCACCTCGTAGACGGGGATCCGGCTCAGCCCGGCCCCGATCGCCCGTTCGAGGACGATGCCGGCGGGCGTGGTGGCGTCGGCGGCGACGACGTCGGGCCTCGGCACCATCACCTCACGCACGATCGTGTCACCGAATTCGATGATGGAGTGGATCAGCTGGCGTTCGTCGCTCTCGATCGCCTCGTCCTCGACGGCCACGTCGGTGAAGGCGAGCAGCTCGGACTCGGTCACGTCGCTGCCCGCGGGAGCGTCCGAGTCGCCGGGCGTGACGAGGCGGGCGAAGCCGATGAGAGCTCGAGAGACCACCCGCAGGGCGGGGAAGGCGATGAGGGTCGCGACGAGGGGCGCCGCAAGCAATGCGGCCCGGTCGGCGTGCCTGACGGCCCACTGCTTGGGCACCGCCTCGCCGAAGACGAAGATCACGACGACCTCGAAGAAGGTGGCCACGGCGACGCCGAGCGCTCCGAAGAGGTGCCCCGCGATCACGCCCACGAGAGTGGCGGCCACCAGCTGGCAGATGAGAACGATGAGAAGGATGGGGGCCAAGAACCCTTCAGGATCCTCGACGAGGCGCCGCAAGGCCCTCGATCCATGCCGTCCGGCGTCCTCGAGAGCCTTCGCCTTGGCCCTCGATGTCCGGGTGAGGCCGGTTTCGGCCAGCGCCAGGGCGGCGGAGCCGCAGATGAGGATGATCACGGCGACGAGGAGCCCGCCGTCGGTGCCTGAGAAGGCGGTCGCGATCGTCACGCCCCGGCCCCCGCCACCCTCACGGCGACCGGCGTCGGGACCGTCACGCCGACCGGCCTCGGGACCCTCACGACCACGGGCCTGCGACCGGGCGGCGGCGACCGAGGAGCTCTTGCTCGAGCGCCTCCATCTCGTCGGCTTCGCCAGCATCGACATGGTCCATGCCCATGAGGTGCAAGATGCCGTGCACGACGAGCAGCGCCATCTCGTCGTCGTAGCTGCTGGCGTGCTCGGGCGCGTTCCTGGCGGCCACGGCCGGGCAGATCACGATGTCGCCTAGAAGGATCGGCGGGTCTCCGTCCGGCAGGGCGCTGCCGGCGGGAGCTCGTGTTCCGCCGCCGGGCCGGATGTCGGGTGGCTCCGACCGGCGATGCAACCGGCGACGCAACCGGCGACGCGGCCGGGCGAGCGGCCCGGAGCGCGTGCGGGTGCGCTGCTCGCCTTCTATGGGGAAGGCGAGCACATCAGTGGGGCCCTGGCGATTGAGGAACCGCTCGTTCAGCTGCGAGATGGCGGCCTCGTCGACGAAAAGGACGTTGAGCTCCGCGTCCGGGTCGCCATCGACGCCGAGGGCACCGAGCACGGCCTCGCCGAGCTCGGCCCAAGCCGCCTTGTCGACCGGCTGGGCCGACTGTTCGTCAGCGACGACGACCCGTATCGCCATCACTTCGCCGCTCGGGCTCGAGCTCGGGCCGTCCGCGGGCGGGCGGGCCCTCGCGAGCTGCGAGCCTCTCGGCGGCCCCCGCCTCTTCGTGGCGCCCGTAAGCAGAGACGATCTCCCGCACGATCCGGTGGCGCACCACGTCCGCCTCGGTCAGGTAGACGAAGGAAACGCCGTCGATGTCTCCGAGCACCTTGTCGAGCCCGACGAGCCCCGAGCGGTTGCCGCCGATGTCGATCTGGGTTACGTCGCCCGTGACGACCACCTTGGTGCCAAAGCCGATGCGGGTGAGGAACATCTTCATCTGCTCGGGCGTCGTGTTCTGGGCCTCGTCGAGGATGACAAAGCTCGAATTGGGGGTGCGGCCCCTCATGTAGGCGAGCGGGGCGACTTCGATGGCGCCCCGGTCCATGAGACGCTGCGTGCCGTCGGGCTCGAGCATGTCAAAAAGGGCGTCGTAGAGCGGCCGCAGGTAGGGGTCGATCTTGGCCATCAGATCCCCGGGAAGGAAGCCGAGGCGCTCGCCGGCCTCGACGGCGGGCCGCGTGAGGATGATCCGGTTGACGTGCTTCGCCTGGAGGGCTTGCACGGCGAGGGCCACTGCCAAATAGGACTTTCCGGTGCCCGCCGGCCCGATGCCGAAGGTGACCACGTTGCCTGAGATGGCGTCTGCGTAGCGCTTCTGCCCGGCCGTCTTCGGGTGGACCCGGCGTCCCCGCGCCGACCGGGCCACCTCGGCCGAGAGCACCTCGGAAGGGCGAAGATCCTCCCGGAGCATCTCGATGGTCCGGGCGACGTTGGCGGGGTCGAGCACGTGACCCTTCTCGAGCAGCAAGACGAGCTCCTCGAAGAGCCGCCCGACACGCTCCGACTCGGGTCCCTCGATCGTGACCTCGTTGCCGCGTACGTGGATCGCAGTGGCCGCAAAGGACGACTCGATCACGCGCAGCAGCTCGTCGTGCTGGCCGACGAGCCCCACCATCAAATGGTTGCCCGGTACGACGACCCGCACGGGCGCCGCAGCGGTCGTGCCGCCCGGGCTCGGGGGGGCGCCGGTGCTCAACCCGGGGGCCAGGCCATCGCCCGGCCGCCTAGCACGTGGAGGTGGAGGTGGCCGACGCTGTTGCCGGACTCCTCCCCGACGTTTAACACGAGCCGGTAGCCCCGCTCGGCAAGGCCATCGCCTGCGGCAAGCTTGTTCGCCGTGTCGAACATCTCGCCGAGCAGGTCGCCGTCGGCAGTGGTGAGAGCGGCGGCATCCTCAACGTGGTCGATCGGAACGACGAGGATGTGAGTGGGAGCGGCTGGGTTGATGTCCCGGAAGGCGTAGGTGCGCTCGGTTCTCGCCACGGGATCGGACGGCAGGTCGCCGGCGACGACCCTGCAGAACAGGCAGTCGGCTGCTGCGGTCACCGAGCCGAGCGTACCGGTTCGGGGTAGAGGTGCTCTAGCGACCCCGGAGCGATGCGGCAGCGCTCGACGAAAGCCACTACGTCCGATTCTTGCAGCCTGATGACGCGGCCAAACTTGTAGGCGGGCAGGTCGCCCTCGTCGATGAGGCGGTAGACGGTCCGCGCGTTTACGCCCAGGTACTTCGCAACGGCCGGTGTGCTCATCCACTCGATCGCCTTTGCCATAGGACCAAGGCTACAGGACGGGCCTGTCTTTCGGCACCTTTCACATCATTTAGGGCCAGGCCAGGGCCAGGGCCGGGGAGTAGCCGAGCTGCGGGCCCCCCCTGATCTGCAAAGGCGCGCTGCGGCGCCCCCGGTCTCAAAGGGGAAGGTCATCACCGCCCGCAGCGCGAAGTCGGCAGGCGACCTCGTTTGCCAGCAGACGTCCCCGAAGTGTCAGCACCGCTCGGCCGCACCTCACCTCCACTAGGCCAAGGTCCTCGAGGTGGCTGCAGTCCTCCAGGGCTACCTCGGGCACGCCGGCGGGCGTGCGAAGCGACAGCTCGAGCGTCTCGAGGGCCCGAGCGTCGGAGTCGAGCGTCTCTGAAGCCGCCGCCGCCGAGGTTCCGGCGGCCACCGCCGCCAGGTAGCGCTCGGGGGTACGCCGGTTCCACCATCTACGCCCCTGGCGATGGCTGTGCGCCGCGCAGCCAAGTCCCCGGTAGTCGCCGCCCGTCCAGTAGTTCCGGTTGTGGCGGCACCTCGAACCCGCGAGCGCGAAGTTCGAGATCTCGTACCAGGAGTACCCAGCCTCGCCGAGGACGTCGTCGGCCGTCTCGTAGCGCCGCGCCTCTATGTCGTCGTCGGGGTGGCGCGTCCGGTCAGCCCACAGCACCGTGCCGGGCTCTGCGGTAAGGCCGTAGGCGCTCACGTGGCGGGGGGCCGGATCGAGCTCCAGGACGGCCGCGAGCGTGGCGGCCCAGCTCTCGTCGGTCTCGCCGGTGGCGCCGTAGATGAGGTCGACGCTCACCTGTGCGATGCCGGCCCGCGACAGCGCCCCGACTGCGGGGGCGACAAGCTCTGGGCCATGAAGGCGCCCGAGCGAGGCGAGCACCTCCGGGGCGAAGGACTGGACGCCGAGCGAGACGCGGGTCACTCCGGCGGATCGGGCGGCCCCGGCCCAGGCCGGGGTCACGTCGTCCGGGTTGGCTTCGACGGTCACCTCGGCGCCATCGGCCAGCTCGATGCCGGCGACGAGGCGGGCGAGGTCGCACGGCGCGAGCTGCGAGGGCGTCCCTCCTCCGAGGTAGAGCGTCGCCGGGAGCGGCTCGGGCCACAGGCCGTCGGGATGGTCGGGGTGTTCGCGCGCCCAGGAGTACTCGGCAAGGCAGCCGTCGACGTAGGAGGGGGCCAAGTGGTGGCGGTCGGTCCAGGTGGCGAAGGCACAGTAGTCGCAGCGTGCCTTGCAGAACGGGACGTGGACGTAGATACCTGGCCCGAGAGCCTCGGCTGTATCGGTAGCGGCCCCGGTTGTGGCGGCCCCGACCTCGGAGGGGGAGGGAGCGGCCGGGCTCAGGGCGCCGCGCTGGCCGAGGTCGACGAGACGAGGAGCCCGAGCTCTTCGAGACGGCTCACGAGCGCCTCGATGCTGCGGGCGAACATCGAGGCCATGACCCGGAGGTCGTCCTCGCGGATCGTTATCACCCGACCGTTGAAGTCCTGGCGCTGCACCTGGACGGAGGCGAGGAAGTGGCGCAGCAGGTCGCGCTCCGGCCCGCGGGCGTCGTTGAGCCGCACGAGGTCGACCGTCACCTTGCGTCCGTGGCGGCTCTTGCCGTTGTGGCCGCTGGCGTTCACTCCGGAAGAAGCCCTGCTCAAGGGGGTGGAGGTATCTGCCGGTAGGAGCTGGTCGACTGGGACGTCGTAGATCTGCGCCAGGCGCTGCAGGCGGGGCACCGAGATGGTGCGCTCACCCCGCTCGTAGGCGCCGAGCACCGATGCCTTGAACTCCTCGTCCGAGCTCTTCTCGACGGCCTGCAAAGAAAGCCGCTTCTGCCGCCGCACCGCCCTCAGACGCAGCCCTACCGCCTGCGCGTACCTGGCTGCGTCGTCGTCCAACACCGCATCGCTGAGACGCATGCTGCCGCTCCACTTTCCCCAATCCTGCTGTAGCGCCTGCTGCGCTACCTCCAGTCCCCGCCGGACATGCTACCACTCTCCGTCAACCCGTTACCACTGGCTGCGTTGATCAGCCCTCTGATCACCCAATTCCTCGTGGTCAATGTACCGGTCGACCCGGTGCGTGGGCGACAGGCGGTCACTCTCCGTGCTGGTCCTGACCACCGCGGGCGAGTCGCGGCCGGCACGGACCGCCCGGCGCCCGGCAGACATCGGGCCGGGCTATCGCGACGTGGAGCGAAGCCTGGAGAGCAGGCCCGAGTCCGCCTCGGCGACCTCGTCGCCCCGGAGCTCGGCTAGGCGGCGCACCAGTTCCTGCTCCTGTTTGGAGAGCCGGGACGGCGTCTCGACGACTATGCGGACGAGCAGATCGCCCCGCCCCCGCCCCCGCAGCCGGGGGACGCCGCGGCCGGAAAGGCGGATGACCTTGCCACCTTGCGTGCCTGCTGTTACGTGGATTACCTCGTCGCCGTCGAGGGTGGGAACCGGCAGGCGGGCTCCGAGCGCAGCCTGGGGGAAGGAGATGCGCAGCTCGGTGACGAGGTCCGGCCCCGAGCGCTCGAAGCGGTGATCGGCCTGCACCCTCAGATGCACGAACAGGTCCCCGGCCACGCCGCCCCGCACTGCGGCAGGCCCGGCACCCTGCACCCGAAGGGTAGAGCCGTCGTCTACACCGGCCGGGATGTCGACCTCTAGAGCGCAGGGCTCGGTCCTACGGCCCTCGCCGCGGCAGTCGGGGCAGGGTGAGGCGATCAGCTCACCGAGACCGTGGCAGCGGGTGCAGGGGCTCTGGGTGAGCATCTGGCCGAGGATCGACTGTCGGACCCGCTGCTGCTGGCCGCTGCCGCGGCATTCCGGGCAGCTGGTGGGCGTCGTGCCCTCCCTTGCGCCGCTTCCCCCGCAGGTCTTGCAGGCCACCGGGAGCTTGAGCGAGACCTCACGTACGGCCCCGAAAGCCGCCTCGGCGAGGCTCAGGTCGAGCAATACCTCGGCATCGGCGCCCCGTCGGGCCCCCGGGCGGGCGCCCTGGCCGAAGGGCGAGGTCGCCCCGCCGAAGAACGCCCCGAAGATGTCGCCAAGATTGGCCCCGAAAAAGGCGTCGCCGCCGCCCTGGCCCTGTACGGCCTCGGGCCCGAACATGTCGTAGCGGCGGCGGCGCTCAGGGTCGCGAAGCGTCTCGTAGGCGATAGTGACCTCTTTGAAGCGCGCCTCGGCCGTCGCATCGCCACTGTTGGTGTCCGGGTGGAGCTCCCGGGCGAGACGGCGGTAGGCGCGTTTCAGGTCGTCCTCGGTGGCGTTCGGGCGGACGCCGAGGAGCTCGTAGTAATCGGTGGGCATCGGGTCCGAGCCTTCTTCCGACTGCGCTCTAGCCCTGCTGGAGCTGGTGCGAGAGCCGCTGGCCGACGAGGGCGACGGCGGCGAGCGCCTGGGGGTAGTCCATCCGGGTTGGCCCGAGGATGCCGATCGTGCCGACGCCGTCGCCGTCCGCCTCGAAAGGGGTGACGACGAGCGAGCAGCCGGCGAGAGGCTCGAGGCGGTTCTCGGTGCCGATCGAGACGGTGAGCCCCTGGTCGACCACCTCTTGAAGGATGCTCACGAGCATGTAGGACTGCTCGAGGATCGACAGCACCGCCTGGACCTGCTCGACGGCCTGGAAGCGCTCGGCCATGCGCGAGGTGCCCCCGACGTAGACGTGCTCGGAGCGCACCTCGGGCTCCTCCCTCGCCCCAAGGGCGTGCCGGCAGAGCTCGAGCAGGCGATCGACGCCGGGAGTGCCGGCGGAGCCGAGGCCGAAGCCGAGGCCGCCAGCGAGACCGGCCAGCGCGCCCGCACCGCTAGGGCCCGGACCAGACGGCGCGCTCTGACCGCTCGTGCCGAGGGGATGTCCGGCGAGGTGTTGGTGCAGGAAGAGGCTCGCCGCCTCGACGTCGTCATCGGACATCTCGGCCTCGATCGCGATCGCCTGCTTGTCCACCACCCCGTTCGACAGCACCACCACGACGAGGGCCGTGCGCGGCGACAGCCGCGTGACAAGGGCGGTCCGCACCACCAGGTTCTCGTGTTCGGGGCTCACGACGACGGCGGCGCAGTCGGTGAGCTCGACGAGCAGGCGCGACGTGTCGTGCAGCATGCGCTCGATCTCGGTGTGCGCCTGGGAGAAGAACTCCTTCACCTGCACCTGCTTCGTCTCGCCGAGAGGGAGAGGTGGGCTCAGATGGTCTACGTAGAAGCGGTAGCCCTTGTCGGTCGGCACCCGCCCGGCGCTCGTGTGCGGGTGCATGAGGTAGCCGTCGCGCTCGAGGGCGGCCATGTCGGCGCGGATCGTCGCCGGCGAGACCTCGATGGTGGTATCGCGGGCGACCTGGGACGACCCCACTGGTTGGGCGGTCTCGACGTAGCCCGTGACGACCGTCTTCAAGATGGCCGCCTTGCGCTCGTCGAGCTGTTGAATGGTCACGGCTTCCTCGCTCACCTGGGAGCCAGTCTACCGGCCGGTCGTGAGCGCTGGCAGTCTCGACCCGAGTCTGCCAGCGCGCGGGCCCCCGTCCGGCTCCAGGCCCCGTGCCACCCGGTCCGCCTGGCGGTGGGCTCCAACGCCTTTCGCCGGCGCGCCCCCGGTCGGCACGGTGGCACTTGTCAGGGTTACCAGATAATCTTTCTCTGGTGCTCCTGAAAGTCGGGAGCCCAGCCGTCCGGGAGCCTCATGCTCGCGATTTTCGTGATCTTCCTCAGAGAGGGTGTCGAGGCGAGCATGATCGTCGCCATCCTGCTCGCCTTCCTCGACCGCATCGACCAGCGCCGCCATTTCAAGGATGTCTTCGCGGGCGTCGCCCTGGCGCTGGGCCTGGCGGCGGCGGGCGGAGTGGTGGCCTACGTCACGATCCGGACCTATGCCGGCACGAGAGTCCAGACCATCTTCGAGACCGTCACCTATCTGCTCGCCGCCATCGTCCTCACCTACATGACCTTCTGGATGCGCCGCCACGCCCGCACGATCTCTCAAGAGCTGCGCGAGGCCACCAAGCGTGCCCTCGAGGGCAAGGAGCGCTTCGGCCTCTTCTTCCTCGCCTTCCAGGCGGTCGGGCGCGAGGGTCTCGAGACCGTGGTCTTCACCCTGGCGATCGTCTTCGCGGCTGGCGTCGGCGGCCGTTACGCCCTCATAGGAGCGCCGATCGGCCTCGTCGCCTCGCTCGGGATCGCCTTTTTCATCTACAAGCTGGGACGACGGATCAACATTGCCCGCTTTTTCGGGGTGCTCGCCGTCGTGCTCACGTTCTTTGCCGCCGGGCTGCTCGCCGACTGCGTCGAGAACCTCGGCCAGCTCGGGTGGGTGACCGTTCTCGCCCACCCGCTCTGGGACACGAGCCATGTTCTTTCGGAGGACTCGGCCGTCGGCGACATCTTCCATTCGCTCTTCGGCTACGCCGACCGTCCGAGCGTGCTGCAAGCGATCGTCTATGTCGCCTACCTGCTCATGGCCTTCGGGGCGATGTGGGGGATCTCGGGTGCCTACCGGCGAGAAGGGATCGAGG
>JBOGHY010000162.1:0-9514 GCA_050742375.1 Acidimicrobiales bacterium
ACCTCAGTCACCGGCTGTCACGCCGAAGCAAAGTCGAGCGACCAGCGTCTCACGGAGGATTGTGTACAGGACGACCGCGTTGTTGTCAACACATCCCGCCCGAGGCTGCTGACATCCAGGATGCAGCTCTCGTTATGTATACATGATGAGCAAGGAGGGTTTGTGACGTGAGCCAAAGAGGACCTCGAGGACCGCGGGCTTCCGGTTGTCGCAAGAGACAGGCTGGGCCGCCGAGGTGCTCGAACCCTCGCACGTGACCGTCCAAGAGCGCCCTTTACACCTCGTTGCCCAAGAGGCGGTGGAACCCGCCGGAGGGCGACCGCCGCACGGTGGTCGGAGACCTCCACCGCGTGCTCGTGGACGAGCCGCTGCCAGACAGGCCGGGCCGAGTGGCGTTGATTTTCGAGCGCCGAGCGCTCCGTCTCGAGCCACGAGTCGATCGTCTCCACCCCACTCGTCATAGCCCAACGCATCGGTAGTCAGGGGCGCGGCGCTGTGGGTTTCGCTCCATGCCACCTTGGTGGTCTAGGGACCGTGCTGCGACAGAACCCCGGCGAGCCGCCCATCGACCCGACCGACCCGCTCGTTGCCACCCTGCCGTCCAACGGCGCCTCGGACTCGACGAGATCGACGAGCTCGTCGCCGCCTACCGCCAGGGCATCCCTGTGGAGGAGCTGGCTTCCTAATCAGACGGTTATCTCGCGCCGGCTGGGTGAGCGTGGCATCAGCCAGCGTGGCGGTCGTGCTGTGCCTGAGCTACCGCGAGGGAACTACGTGTTCACCGTCCCCGCCGAACGGGACAGGGCCATCGCCACCTGGTCGACGAGCGCCGAGCTCGGCGTAGCGATCGGTTCGACGCTCGGCGGCTGGCTGACCCCTGGCAAACAGAAGTTCCGCCAGAGGTCTCGTACGGTGACAAGAAAGTGGGGACGGAGGGAGTCGAACCCTCACTGGAGGCGTTTTAAGCGCCCTGCCTCTTCCGTTGGGCTACGTCCCCGAAAGGAGCTGCGTCATCGCTCGGGCCTCACGCGGCGGACATGCTCCAGCCCGGCGGACTCGACCTCGCCGTAGGTGCCGAGAGCCCCCGAAAGCCACGCCCTCTCGGCCTCCATCGGCTCGTGCAGCACCTCGACCACGCTCCCGAGTCGCATCGTCGCCCGCAGCGCCGGCTCGTAGGCGGGCCAATCCCCCACCGCCTCGCACGAGGGATGTCCCGTCCTGGCAAAGGCCACCCACGCCGACTGCATCTTCTCGGAGAGAGCCTCGGCCGCGGGGCCCGTCCCGGCGAAGAGGGCCATGAGCGGATGCCCCACAGTCCCGAAGACGAAGGGCAGGTCGAGGGCGTGGCACGACCCGAGGTCGCCCAGAGGGCTTTCCCAGTCGAACAGGTAGGCGAACGTGCGCTCATTGGCTTTGGACTGGCACTCGGCGAGGCGCATAGACGGCACCCGGAAGACCCAGTCAGTAGCCATGGCGCAGTAGAGATCCTTCGGCGACACCGGCTCGCCCCGAGCGGCCCTCGCAGTCCGGACCGCCTCGACGAACCCGGCAGCGGAGACCTCCGCGCTGAGGCCGGCGAGCTCGAGGTGGCGAGCGACGAGCCTCCCCAGGCGATCGTCGTCGATGGAGCGCAGGGAGGGGGAGGTGTAGGTGAAGAACCGCCACTCGTCCCGGTTGGTTCCGATGAGCACGTCGACGTCTCCTGCCGCTCCCTCCGAGACCGATGCAGCCGGGTGCAGGGGGAGCAGCGAGCCGTCGACCACCGGCTGTAGGGGCAGCCCGAGGCCCTCGTACTTGGCGCAGGCGCTCCATTGCGCAGCAAGCAGGTGCTCGACGGGGACGGCGCGGAGCTCCTCGAGCGACAAAGGGAGGCCGCCTGCCGCTCGAGCGACCTCTTCGGCCAGCTCGGCGGCCGATGCCGCACCGATCGCCATGGCGGCGCCGCTTTGCATGATTGCCCGGCGGAAGCTGCCGGCCGCAGCCGGGCAGGCGAGCAGCGCTGCCACCGCCATGGCCCCGGCCGACTCGCCGAAGACGGTGACGTTGTGCGGATCGCCTCCGAAGGAGGCGATATTGTCCCGCACCCAGCCGAGAGCGGCTACCTGGTCCGACAGCCCAAAATTGGCCCAGGCGCCGTCCTCGCCGGCCAGCGCCGGGTGGGCCAGCCAGCCGAGGACGCCGAGACGGTAGTTGAAGGTGACGAGCACGACCCCGCGGCGAGCGAAGGACTCCCCGCTGTAGAGCGAGAGCGCCCCGGTGCCGCTCGTGAAGCCGCCCCCGTGCACAAAGAGCATGACCGGATGCCCGAGCCCATCCACGCTCGGCTTCGGCGCCGCCTCCACCCCTTGAGCTCCACTCGCTTCGGACCAGGGTGCCCAGATGTTCAGGTAGAGGCAGTCCTCCGACATCTCCGTCGGATCCGCTGGAAGGAACTCGGCGGGCGACGGCGGCGGCTGGTAGGAGATGGCGGAGAACTCGGTACCCCCGCATGGCGCCGACCACGGCTCCACCGGCTGGGCGAACGCGAACCTGCGCCGGCCGACGGGGGGCGCCGCGTACGGGATCCCGCAGAACAGCGCGACGCCTTGGTCAACGTTCCCGCGGACGGGACCGCAGTGCGTCCCGACCAGAACCTCGGACATGTCGTCAACCCTCTCTCGCGGCACCGGCGGCCCGCGAGCGCCGGTCGACCTCGAAAGCTAGCCCGGCGGTTGGGTCACGCCGGCTGCAGGGTCCAGGCCAAGTTGAGCGCCGCCCCGCCCAGCCGGTTGACATTGTCGTGCGTGGCGACCCACAACCTCAACCGCCCTCTCAGGGCCGGTTCGAGCTGGAAAGAGCCTGGAGGTAATCGGACCGCGAGCGTCGGCAGAATCGCCACGCCAGCCTATGACTACACATAGTGGCATAATCACCACTAATAGTGAACTCGAGCAGTGATGTGAGTTGACGATTGTGAGTGATGTGGCCAGAGTGGGCAGAATGAGGCGGTCCGGGAGAACCCGACTGGCGGCGACCCTGGTCGGCCTGACCGTTGTTGCCACCTCGATCACCGCCGTCGTCCCTCCGCCAAAGGCGGAAGCCGCAGCTGCTCCCACTGTGCGCCAGCTCCGGAACATGCGCCAGCGTGCGGGTGCCATCTCGCGCCAGCTGCAGAGGGACGAGGGCGAGATCCAGGCCTCGACCGCAGCCTACGAGAAGGCCGTCGTGGTGCTCGGAGGGGACCGGGTCCGCTTGTACCGGACCCGTCTTCGCCTGGTCGCGCTCGAGCACAGGCTCGAGGATCGCCGGACGCAGCTACGCCGAGCGGCTATCGAGGCGTACGTCACGGACAACGGAGCCGCCGCACAGGTGGCGGTCGTGTTCGACAGCAACATCGACACCGCCGGCAGCGTCGCCACCTACGCAAGCTCGGTGTCCCAACGCGTCGACGAGGCGATCACGGCGCTCGAGGTGGCGCACCGCCACGTGGGCGCGGTGAGGGCCGTGCAGACCGTCGAGGGGCAACGAGCCGCAGACGACGTACGCGCCTCGCTGGCCGCCCGGCAAGCCGCTTCGGCGGCGACCGCGAGGATTGCTCGGCTTCTCGGTCAGGTACGCGGGGCACTGCGAAAGATGATCGTCCGCCGGGAACGCATCGTGGCGGCAGCGGCCGCTCGAGCTCGCCGCCAGGCGGCGGCGAGACGCGCGGCTGCTGCGGCTGCAGCCAGGGCGGCGGCGACTGCGGCTGCGGCGGCTGCTGCGGCTACGGCTGCCGCGACAGCAAGCCAACAACTTCATCCCAGTCCCTTCAGCGTCTCGACGAATCCCGGTTTGGCGCAGCCCCTTGCGCCGGCAGGCACGAACCCGCCAGGCTCCACGGCGCTCACGGCGGCGGACTCCTACCTGGGCGTCCCCTACGTCTGGGGCGGTGCCAGCCGGTCTGGCGTCGACTGCTCGGGCCTCACGATGCTCGCCTGGCAGGCGGCCGGCGTGTTCCTCGCCCACGGCGCCACTGCCCAGTGGGAAGCGTCCTCGCCGGAATCGCCGTCACAAATCGAGCCGGGCGACCTTATCTTTTACTACTTCCCCCACGACGGCGACTACCCCGTAACCCACGTTGCGATGTACGTGGGCTCAGGTCCCTACGGGACGGAGACGATCATCCAGGCTGCCCACAGCGGTACGAACGTTGCCTACTTCCCGATGTACTGGAATGGGTTCGTCGGGATCGGACGGCCATAGGGCCGAGCGCCGCCGCAGTCCTGTCGGCAGTAGCGATCTCAGTAGCCCGAGGCGCCCGCCATCCACTGGCGGAGGTAGCGCTCCCTGCGCTCTGTCCACTCCTCGGTCGTGAGCGCGTAGCGCACGTGGTCCTCCCAGCGACCGTCGATCTCGAGGTACCGGAGTGCGATGCCCTCGCCCCTCAGCCACAGCTTCTGCGCGACGCGGCGGCTCGGGCGGTTGCGCGGAATGATCGATATCTGCAGCCGGTGGAGCCCCAGATCTTCGAATGCAAAGCGGAAGAGCAAGACGCACGCCTCGGGGACGTAACTGCGCCCGGCCTGCAGCTGATCAACCCAGTAACCGACGTCGGCATTCTGGAAGGGTCCGCGCTGCACCGACGAGAGGTTCACCTCTCCGACAAAGCGGCCGAGCGCGAATATCCCGAACCCGTAGCCGGTGCCGAGCTGGCGCTCGCGCTCTCGCATCGAGCACCTGGCGAGGAAGCTCGCGCGGTCCTCGGGAGGGTACGGGGCTCCCGCCGGGCGAGGCTCCCAGGGCAACAACCAGTCGCGACAGCGCGTCCGTACCTCGTGCCACGCCTCGAAATCATCCTCCCGCAGCGCCCTCAACCGAACCCGACGCCCCGCCAGTTCGGTTGACAGGCCCGAGACCGTCAACTCCGCCATGCCACCTCACACCGAGCCGAGCCGCGCACCCGCCTATCGTCGCAGATCCAGCACCCGGACACCTAGTATTGCGCACTCACCGCAGGTCGGTTGACAAGTTGCGTCGGCCGAGCGACCAGCAGTGCGCGACGCTGTAGCAACCCTCCTGTGATGACGACCAAATGACGCCCCTCGAAGAGATCGCGATCGCTCCTCCGGTCGAGCCGTCCGGCGCTCTCGACGGCGGCGGGACGCCGATCGTCGGCCAAGTCGCTGCCTACCCGCTCAACGCCACCGCCGACGAACCGCGCTACCACCGGTGGCTGGTGGAGCGGGGAGAGCAGCCCCTGCCGCCCTCCATGCCCGCCACGCCCGCCAGGCCGAGGGCGGCCACCACAGCTCAGCACCGGGCCGGTGGCCGCCGCGTGCTCAGACGGCTCGGCCGTGGCCGCACCGCCATGGCGGAGCCGCTGTTCAGCGTCGTCGTTCCCTGCTACCGGCCGCCGCGCTTCGCCTTCGACCGTTGCATCGCCTCGGTGCTGGCTCAGGACTTCGCCGACTGGCAGCTGCTCATCTGCGACGACGCCTCCGGGGACGCTTCGTTCACCCGCCACCTGAGAGAGATCGCTCGCTGCGACCGCCGGATCTCGGTCCACGAGCGAAGCCAGAACGGAGGGATCTCTGCCGCCACGAACGACGCCATCGCCCTCGGCGACGGCGCGTATCTCGTCTTTCTAGACCACGACGACGAGCTCCACCCACGAGCGCTCTCGGATATGGCGGGTGCTATCGCCGAGCACCCCGGGGCGACGCTGCTCTATTCCGACGAGGACAAGGTCGACGAGGCGGGGCGGCGCCACATGCCGAGCTTCAAGCCGGACTGGTCGCCCGATCTGCTGCTCTCGAATGCCTACATGTGCCACCTCCTGGTCGTGCGGAGAGACGTCGCCGCGACGGTCGGCGGCGTTCGCAGCGAGTTCGACGGAGCCCAGGACTACGACCTCATGTTGCGCGTGAGCGAGCTGTCGGAGGCGACGGGCGGCGCCATCGTGCACGTGCCGGAGGTGCTGTACCACTGGCGGGTGCTTTCGGGCTCCGCCGCGGGCGATCCGTCCGCAAAGCCGTGGGCATTCGACGCGGGGCGTCGGGCGCTCGTCGATGCCGCTCGCCGGCGCGGGATCGAGGCCGAGGTCATGAGCCATCCCGACATCCCGGGCAGCTACCACTTCCGCCGGGCCGCCAAAGCGGAGCACCTCGTCAGCGCGGTCATCCCCTTTCGCGACGAGCCGGCGCTGCTGGCCGCCTGCTACCGGTCCTTCGTCGAGCGCCCCGGGCGTCAAGAGTTCGAGCTCCTGCTCGTGGACAACGACAGCTCCCTTCCCGAGACGCACGCTGTGGTGGAGGAGCTCCGGCGGGACCATCGGGTGCGGGTGGTCCAGGCGCCCGGTCCCTTCGATTGGGTCGCCATCAACAACGACGCAGCCACCAAGGCCCGCGGCGACCTGCTGCTCTTCCTCAACAACGACGTGGAGGCGAGATCCCCGGGCTGGCTGGCCGAGATGGTGGCCCACGCCGAGCGACCCGACGTCGGAGCCGTAGGGGCGAGACTGTTGTACCCGGACGGGACCATCCAGCATGCCGGCGTCGCTGCAGGGCTCTGCTTCGGAGCCGTACACCTGCTCCAGGGCTCGAAGGGAAGCGACCCCGGTTACCTGTCGATCGCCGCCATCACCAGGAACGTCACCGCCGTCACCGGAGCCTGCATGCTGACCCGGAGGGACGTCTTCGAGGAGATGGGCGGTTTCGACGCCTCGCTCCCAGTCGCTTTCAACGACATCGACTACTGCCTGCGCCTCAGAGAACGCCACTTGCTCGTCGTCTACACGCCGCTCGCCGAGCTCGTCCACCACGAGTCGAAGAGCCGCGGACATGCCGACGACACGGCCGAGCTCGCCTACCTTCGGCACCGCTGGCAAGAGACCATGCTGAGGTGCGATCCCTACTACAACCCCAACCTGGGCCGGTTCGACTGCCACTGCCGGCTCCCGACCGAGGAGGACGAGGCGAATTGGAAGATATTCCGGTCGCTGCTCGGCGTGTCGTAGACGAGCTGCGGGAAGCTCGCCGGGCGGCGGGCGTCACCGCCCCTCGTACCTGGGTCCCGTCGGCTTCCTTCGAGTCGGCTCTGGCGGAGTCGGGTAGACCGCCCGCCCAGCTGAACGAGCATCTGCAATGGATGCACCATCACTGGGACCTGCGCGCCGCGCTGGCGCCGCCGGCCGGGGGCGGCGCCAAAGGACTAGCGCGAAGGGTCGCCCATCGATTCATCATGGCTGTCCTCGGCGGGTATCTCGAGCGCCTGCAGGACTATCTCGGCGTGAACGTCCGCGCCCTCGACGCGGCCTGCAAGCGAGCCGACGAGCTCGCGGCGGCCCAACGGCGCACGCTCGGCGCGGTGAGGGTCGACATGGTTGATCTGGCGCATCACCTGGAGGAGCGGATCGAAGCGTGAGCTTCGTGACCGTCGCTGGGGTGGAGGTGCCCGCCACCCTCGCCGACGAGGCGCCACAGCGGCCCCGCCTCGTCCTCGTCACGCGGCGCTGGGGGGCGAACTGGGGTGAGCGGAACGCCGCCGTGCGGTCCTTCGTCGGTGCCGCCGCCCTAAGAGCCGAAGTGTCCGTAGTGAGCCTCGAGGACCCGCCTCCTGCCGGACGCGTCCCCTTGCGCTATGACGGTCTCTTCCCGGTCCACTCGGTGCCCGTTGGGGCGGATCTCTCCTCCGGCGAGCCTTCCGAGCTCGCAGATGCTCTCCAGACGGCGCTCGGCCTCCGACCTCAGGTCGTCGTGCTGGCGGGCGGGGGAGCCCTGCCACTCGGCGGAATGCTATGGGACGCGTTCGCCCCGTCTGAGCGCCCCCGGATCGTCGCCCTCCCCCTTGGCGACATAGAGCACAGCGGAGCCGCGAGCGCCCTCGGCCGGTACCTCGACGCCATCGTCGCCTTCAGCGAGGCCGAACGGGCTCTCCTGGACGAGCTCCTCGACCCTTCCTCGCCAGCCTGCGTTCGCCGCTTACGGATCGACCTCCCCGTCAACCGCGCGGCTGCCAGTGCCGGCCTAGCGGGGATGACCAGCTTCGGACGGTTCGTGCTCGTGATCTCCGCCTTCCCCGACGACGACCCGGGCACCGGCACCTGTCCTCCGCACGAGTACCTGCGCCAGGTGCTCGGCGGGATCTCGATCGCCGAGGCTTGCCGCCATCGGTGGCTCGTCACCGGGGGGGACAGAGAGCATCGAGTCGTGTGGGCCCCGAACCGGATGAACCTGTGGCGGCTCATGGCACGCGCCGAGGTGACGCTCGACGTCCGCCCACCTGGGCCGATCGGGCGGGAGGCGATCGAGTCTCTGCGCTTTGGGACGCCGGTCGTGGTGCCGGCGGGAGGCGCCGCCGCCGAGGCTGCCGCAGAGGCGGGCGGTGGGCTCTGGTACCGCGACACAGGCGAGATGGTGGATGCTGTTCGCCGCCTGATCGAGGACGCCGCGATGCGGGAGGCTATGGGCACGGCGGGCCGTGCCTGGTCGGAGCGCTGGCACGGAGACGGAGGGGCTTTCGTAGGAGAGGTGCTCGAGCTTGCCCTCGGTGAGGCCCTTCCTCCTCAGCCGTGAAGGAGCTCGGCCACCATACCGTCAAGGATGTCGGACTCCGACACGACCAAGGCTTCGAACCCGAGCACGTCCATCACGGCACCGAGCACGATGGCGCCGCCGACGAGTACCTCGGCACGGGCGGGCTCGATGCCCCGGAGCCTTCGGCGGGCGGCGAGAGGCAGGGCTGCGAGCTTTTTGAGCAGCCCTTCGATCGTCGACCGTTCGAGCCGGCTGTGGTGGACGCGGTCTCGGTCGTAGGCGCCGAGCCCGAGCGAAAGCATCGACAGTGCGGAGACCGTTCCGGCGACGCCGACGAGCCGGGCGGGGGCGCCGAGCTCGGGATGGTGACCGACGGCATCGGCCGCGAGTCGAGTTGCAAAGGAGGAGGCGCTTTCGATCTCGGTGGCTGAGGGAGGGTCGGAGTCGAGAAAGCGCTCCGTGACCCGCACGCAGCCCACGTCGAGCGAGACGGCTACGAGCGGTGCGGGCACGGGTCGGCCGAGGCTGCCCTTGTCCTGGGGGAGCGGGGGCTCCGACCCGGAGGTGACGAGCTCGGTCGATCCCTCACCGGCGGCGACGAGCTTGGTCGATCCCCCACCGGCGGTGACGAGCTCGGTCGATCCCCCACCGACATCGACAAGGACGTAAGGCCCGTCGCCGGGCTCGAGCTCGGCGGTCGCCCCACGGTAGGCGAGGCGACCCTCCTCTTCGCCGGCGAGCACCTTCGGCTCCACGCCGAGCAGGTGGGTGGCGGGGCGGATGAAAAGCTCGGAATTGGAGGCGTCGCGCACGGCCGAGGTGGCCGACGCGAGGCGTGACCCGGCTCCGTGGCTGTCCATCACCTCGCCGAACTGGCGCAGCACCTCGAGAGTCCGCTCGACCGCCTCGGGCGACAGAACCCCGGTCCGGTCCACCCCGGCTCCGAGGCGGGTGATCTGCATCCGCCGATCGAGGCTGGTGCCGTCCGGCGCCGACACGAGCAGGCGGATCGAGTTCGTGCC
>JBOGHY010000163.1:0-5923 GCA_050742375.1 Acidimicrobiales bacterium
CGCCAGGTCGAGATCCGAGCGACCGTGGCGCCCGTGCCCTACGCCGAGCTCGCCCGCGGCGCCTACCGACGGTCCTGAAGCAGAGGGCCGCCTGCCTCCACACGACGGCGTGAGCCGCACGGACGAGTGCTCCGACCCTCTCGACAGCCCGCGCCCGCGCGTCGGCCGGACGGAGCTCGCCCGCCTCCTCGAGAAGGCCTACGGGCTCACGGGCGAGCTCGCCGAGCTTCACGGGGAGCGGGACCTCAACTTCGCCGTCGAGGCGCCGGGCGCCCGGCGCTACGTGCTCAAGATCTACAACCCCTGCGACGGGTCGGACGTGATCGAGATGCGCAGCGGCGCCATGGCACAGGTACGAAGGCTCGATCCTGGCCTGCCCATCGCGCCCGTCGTCGCCACCCTCGAGGGCACCCTGGCCGCAGCGATCGACTGTGCCGACGGGCGCCGCTGCCAGGTACAGCTCTTCTCGTTCCTAGAAGGCAGGCATCCCGCCCGCGATGAGCTCGACGAGGGCGCCCTCTACGAATGGGGCCGGTGCGTGGCGAGGCTCGGGCGGGCGCTGCGCTCCTACTTCCACCCCGCGGCCCGCTACGCCATCCAGTGGGACATCCGGCACACCGCCTCGTTGCGCGACCGCCTCCCTCTCCTCGAGGGCGAGATCGCCACGCTGGCCACCGAGGTGATCGATCGCTTCGAGATCCACGTCGCAGGGCGCCTCGAAGGCCTGCGCGCCCAGGTCATCCACAACGACATGAGCCGCGACAACCTCCTCGTCGACGAGACCTGCCGCATCGTCGGCATCACGGACTTCGGAGACATGACGTACAGCGCCCTTGCCTGCGACCTCGCCGTCGCTCTCGCAGACGTCCTCGACGGGCGCTCCGACTCGTTGGCATTGGCGGAGGCGATGGTCGCCGGTTACTGCTCGTTGACACCTTTGGAGGCAGGGGAAGGCGAGATCCTCGCCGACCTCGTGGCGGCGCGGGCGGCGACGGCAGTCGTCGTGAGCACCTGGCGCCGTTCCCGCCACGACGACGCTCCCGCCTTCCCCGAGGGCGCCGCCGAGATGTTGAGGCTGCTGCACGAAGAGGGCTTTCGGCGCGCCGGCGCGCGGCTGGCGAGCGCTGCGGCTCGCTTTGGCGGAGCGACGAGGGGCTTTCGAGGGGAGGGGGAGCTCCCCTACCGGGGACGAGAGGGTCCCGAGCTGCTCGAGTCCCGGCGCCGGGTGCTCGGCCCGCTCGAGCTCTCCTACGGCGAGCCGCTCCATCTCGTGCGGGGGGAGGGCGTCCACGTCTTCGACGCCTCCGGCCGGTCCTACCTCGACGCCTACAACAACGTCCCCGTCCTCGGGCACTGCCATCCCGCCGTCGTGGCGGCCATCGCCGCCCAGGCCGGGCGGCTCGTGACCAACACCCGCTACCTGCACGAGGCGGCCGTCGAGCTGTGCGAGCGGCTCCTCGCCACCGCCCCCGCAGGTGTCGACCGGGTCCTGCTCGTCAACTCGGGAAGCGAGGCGAACGACCTCGCCTGGCAGGTCGCCTGCCACGCCAGCGGCGCCCGCGGGGCCCTTGTGAGCTCGTTCGCCTACCACGGCATCACCGAGGCGACGGCGGCGCTTTCGCCCGAGGGATGGCCGAGCGGCGTCGCGCCTTCACACGTCGCCCTCGTCGCTTCGCCGCCCGGGGCACCCCCCGGACCGCACGGGGTAGCCGCCTCGGGTGCTCGGGCCGGTGCTGGGGCCGCCGGTGCCGGGGCCGGAGCCTTCGAGCGAGTCGCCACCTCCGCCGAGGCCGCCGTCTCCGAGCTCGCCGAGCGTGGCCTTCGCCCGGCCGCCCTCTTCGCAGACTGCGCCTTCACCTCCGAGGGGATCCTCGGTCCGGCACCGCAGTGGGTCTCGACGGCCGCCGCGGCGGTCCGGGAAGTCGGCGGGCTGTTCGTCGCCGACGAGGTGCAGGCGGGGTACGGGCGAAGCGGCTCGCATATGTGGTCCGTCGTCGCCACGGGGGTCGAGCCCGACCTCATCACCCTCGGGAAGCCCATGGGCAACGGCTTCCCCGTGGCGGCGGTCCTCGGGCGCTCTCAGATGATCGACCCCTTCATCGAAGAGACCGGGTACTTCAGCACCTTCGGCGGCAACACGCTCGCGAGCGCCGCCGCCCTGGCTGTGCTGCGGGTCATCGAGGACGAGCACATCCTCGGCCACGTCTCCGAGGTTGCGGGAGATCTGCGCGCCCGCCTGGAGGAGGTCGCCCAGAGGCATTCCTGTGTCGTCGGGCTTCGTTCCTTCGGCCTCCTCTACGGTCTCGACGTCGCCGACGAGGACAGGCGAGAGGACCGGGGGGCGAACGCCAGGCTGGCGATCGAGATCGTGGACCGGCTCCGGCGCCTCGGCGTGCTCGTCGGAAGGGCAGGGCCGGCGGGCAGCACCTTGAAGATCCGCCCGCCGCTCGTCTTCGGGCCGAACGACGCCGAGGTCCTCTCCGAACGGCTCGACGAGGTGCTCCCGTGATCTCCGGCGGCGGCGCTCACCGAGCACCATCTGCAACGGGCCTACAGGCCATCGCCGTGCGCTCGGGCGTGGCCCGCGGGGAGCGAGCCGGAGTGAACGACGACGAACCATAGTGGCTGGACACCGGTAGGGGTCCCGTCGCGTTAGCAAAGTGTTGGCAGCAGGCATGTTCTGCGTCAGGCGCAGTGTTGGCGGTTGGGCCAGTGCTCGCGACGACGTCGAGACCGCGACCGACAGCTGGCAGGGCGTAGCGGAGTGGAGACTCAGGCGACCTCCTCCACGCCGCTCGTGTGCGCGGCGACCGACTGGCTGAGCGCCTCGAGGTCGTTGCCAGCAGGACATCGTCTTCGACGACGGGAGCGTTCCCTGCGCCATCCGCAAGCACACACAAGTACGATCGAGCCATCAAGATGAAGAACGCATATGGAGTAAAGACAAGCGTTCGCAGAGTGGGAGCAAGCCTAGCTCGCCGCCACCGCTTCACGGCCCGCTTGCTCGCCGAACTGCAGGTGCGACATCTGCGCGAGCAGATGGACTACGCCGAGACCGTAAGGCTCGCGCGCCCCGGCACGCTGGCCATCGACGTGGGTGCTTACGTCGGCACGTTCGCCCTGGGTCTGGGCAAGGCGGTGGGCCGAGATGGTGCCGTCTTGGCGCTGGAGCCGCAGCCTGACGCCTTCCGAGAACTCCAAACGGTGACGGCCGGTACGCGGGTTCGAGCGCTCGATGTTGCGGCCTCCGACCACGAGGGCTTCGGCTCGCTCGGCGTCCCGCTGGATGCCGCTAATGCTCCTGCCCGCCAGCGTGCGTCCTTGTGGGGGGTCACCTCGGCGCGCTCCTGGAAAGTGCGCCTTGCGCGGCTCGACGACCTGGTTGATGCTTCAATGCCCGTCTCGGTCATCAAGATCGACGTGGAGGGCCATGAGCAGCAAGTGCTTACTGGTGCTGAGCGCGTGCTTGGTAGCCATCCCGCCTTGGTCATTGAGGTTGAGCAGCGGCATCTCGGGAGCACCGGGACTGTGAAGGAAGTGGTCGAAAGCCTTTTGGCCAAACGCTACGAGTGCCAATGCATTGGTCGAGGCAACCAGATCTTCCCTTGGCGTTACTTCGACTTGGAGGCCGACCAATTGCGCTGGGTCGTGGACGGCGAGGTGGCACCCCAAGACCGACCGCTGTACACGAACAATTTCGTCTTCAGCTATTCTGGTTAGAGCGGAGCCTAGTTATCAGTGCTCAGGTGGGCCCCGGCGGCATCGTGAGATCTCCGCCTACTTCCGCAGCCAAGCGGGTGCCGAGCGATTCGCCACCCACGTCGTCAAGACCTCGAGCTGTTGTATCTGATCTTGGTCCGCCGTGTAGCACGCCGAATAGAACTATACGGTCATGTCTCTGTTCGACCCGAGTAGTTGTCACTTAGCTTCCTGAGCTTTTCGTCATTTATCCTCCCCGAAAGTTTGCACTACATGCATCATGACTGGATGGCGTAAAGCCTCCATCTCGCCCGTCGCGACATCGTTGACACAACCCGCGCCCTAACGACGGGCGAGGTTCTCCTGCTCGCTCAGGCGGTGTCGGGGCTCTCGATCGAACGGCGGAGAGAACGCCCGACGCGTCGGGTGGCCGGCTCGAAGACGACAGGAGCATCGAAGGCTGCGCGCCGAGCTGCCCGGCGCAGCGTGGTCAGCACTGGTCGGCCGACCACGAGCAAGCACACGACGTTGGTGATGGCCCGCCCAGTGTCCCAACCGAGAGAAGTGGTGGCGTCGTAAGCGAGGTAGCGGGCGAGGTTGCTGCTCAGTGCCGCCCCTGGTAGGTAGGCGATGGTGCTGTGCGGGTCGACGGCGAAGGGCCACGACGACAAATTCACCGCCAAGCCGTAGGCATAGGCAGAGATCGCCCCGTAGGCCGCAAGGAGGAGGACCTCGCGCCGGCCCGATGCCCGGGGCAAGAGACCGGCGCCCATTCCCACCCAGGCCGCACCGAACATCTGGTACGGCATCCACGGGCCCACGCCCCCGGTGAGCAGCGCCGAGGTGAAGATAGTCGTGCACCCGAGCGCGAAGCCGAACCCCGGCCCGTAGACGCGCCCGGCCAGCACGAGGGTGAAGAACACCGTCTCGATGCCCGCCGTGCCCGCCCCGAGCGGGCGTAGGGCCGCGCCGACGGCGGACAGCACGCCGAGGAGAGCCACAGCCTTGGCGTCGATGCCGCCGTCGGCAAGTTCGGCGAGGACCGCGGCCAGGATCAGTAGGAGCAGCAACCCGAACATGAGCGCCGGCACGAGACCTTGGCCGACACGGCCCGGAGCCACTAGGAAGGGCCAGCCAATGGAAACCAGCCCGAGCACCGAGGCGACTGCGATCACCGCCCGAGATCGATAGCCGACCGGTACGGCGGCGACCATCACGAGGCTGCCCCGACGGCAAGAGCGCAGGCAACTTGCTCCACGGTGAGGTAACGAAGCGGGGCGAGGATCTTGGCCGCCTGGGGGGCGTAGGCCGGCGAGGCGGTAACGACCTCGGCGGTCGGCCCGTCGGCCACGATCTCGCCGGCGGCGAGGACCAGGACGCGGTCGGCGGCGGAAGCGGCGAACTCAACGTCGTGAGTGGCCACGAGTACGGTCCGGCCGTCGGCCGCGAGGCCGCGGAGGACCTCGACGAGCGCGGCCTTGGCCGGGTAATCGAGCCCACGTGTCGGCTCATCGAGCAGCACCACGCGCGGACCGGGAGCAAGCTGCACGGCGAGGGCGAGGGCGAGGCGCTGGCCCTCGGACAGGTCGCGAGGGTGAGCTCCGTCAAGCACCCCCGGGGCAAAGCGGTCGAGCAGCCGGCGGGTGGCTCCTCTAGGGACGGCCGGGGGCGGGGTCCGTTGTCCCGTGACGGCCTCGCCGGCGTCGCGGTCGGCCTGTGCGCATTCGGCCGCCACCGTCTCCAGGTAGAGCAGGTCATTCGGATCCTGGGGGACCAAGCCGACAAGGCGACGGGACTCTGAAGGCCTCAGGCGGCTGGGGTCCTCGCCGGCGACCCGCAGGCTGCCGCCCTGGCGGGGGCCTTGGCCCTGCATCGCCCACAGGAGGGAGGATTTGCCGGCGCCGTTTCGGCCCATGACGGCGGCAACCTCGCCAAGGCGTAGATCGAGGGTCACCTCCCGCACGGCCACGACCGGCCCGTGGCGGACCACCAGGCGCCGGGCGGACAGCAGCGGGGCGGCCGGCTCGGTCGCGGTCTTCGAGACGCCGCCGGTGCACGCCGGCGGGGGCACCTCCGGAAGGCGCCAGCGCAACGGCGCAGCCGCCCGCCTCGCGTCACGGACCGAGAGTGGCAGGGGGGACCAGCCGGCCAGCCGGCCCAGGCTCACGACCGGCGGGGCCACGGCGGCGGTTGACAGCACGTCGCCCGGGATCCCGTCGCGCAC
>JBOGHY010000164.1:0-15335 GCA_050742375.1 Acidimicrobiales bacterium
AAGGAGAGTCGATGGGCCGCTTCCGGATATCAGCGCATGGCCGGCTCCAGGACTGGATCGCCGACGAGAAGGGCTACTTCGCCGACGAGGGGCTCGACTACGAGATCAACGTCCGCTACCTCGAGACGGCCGACCAGGACATCGACGAGCCAGACAAGGGCGACGTCCGTGTCGGCGCCTACGAGCTGTACCAGATGGGCGGGGGCGGCAAGAAGGACATGAGCTGCGCCTGCCACTGGGCTGTCAACGAAGCCGCCACCGGCGGCGCAGGGCGGATGTGGGGACATGCGTACTCGGTGCTCCCGAGCGCCGTCTATGTCCGCGGCGACTCGAAGATCCAAAGCGCCGAGGATCTCGCCGATCTCGACGTCGCCGTCGGCTACCACTCGGGGAGCCATTTCTCGACCCTGCAGGCCCTCGAGGCGCTCATTGAGCCCGATCGGATCCGACTCAAGTTCATGGGCTTCCCCTACGACCGCGTGGAGGCGCTCTTGGCGGGGGAGGTTCCCGCGGCGGCCGCTTGGAACGCCGCCACCTACCTCCTCGAGCAGCAGGGGTGCCGGAAGATCCTCGACACGACTTTCATGGCCGGGTTCATGTTCCCCCCCGAGACCGATCCGGGCGACGTTGAGAAGTACTTCGCCGGGCTGCGGCGCGCTCAGATGGATCTCGACCTCGAGCCGGAGCGGTACAAGGCCCACTACCTGAAGGAGATCCCGGCCCGCTTCCGCGACCTCGTCGACGTTCGCCGCTTCGGTCCGGGCGAGAGGGTCGCCTTCCTCCCCTATACCGAGGAGATGTACCTGCGGGCCCAGCGGTGGATGCAGGAGCGCGGGCTCTTCGGGGAGCGGCCGGCCATCCCGTCTTACGCTTCCGCCGTCCAGGCCTGAGATCCGCCAGACGCTCAGCTGATCTGCATCGCGAGGGGAGCTTCGGCTGTGAGCAGCTCCACTTCCGTGGCGGCTCGGACCTCCTCGAGCGTGGTGCCGGGGGCGATCTCTCTCAGCACAAGGCCGCCGGTGGTCACGTCGATCACGGCGAGGTCGGTGATTATCCGGTCGACGACACGGCTGCCGGTGAGGGGCAGGCTGCAGCGCTCGAGGATCTTGGGACGCCCGTCACGGGTCGTGTGCTCCATGAGGACGAGCACCTTGCGCGCGCCATGCACCAGGTCCATCGCCCCACCCATGCCCTTGACGAGCTTGCCCGGGATGACCCAATTTGCGAGATCCCCGACCCGGGAGACCTCCATGGCGCCGATGATCGCCGTGTCGATGTGGCCGCCGCGGATCATCGCGAACGAGAGCGCCGAGTCGAAGTAGCAAGCGCCCGGCAGGACCGTCACGGTCTCCTTGCCGGCGTTGATGAGATCTGGGTCGATCTCCTCCTCGGTCGGGTACGGCCCGATGCCGAGTATCCCGTTCTCGCTGTGAAGGACCACCTCGACGCCGTCTGGCAGGTAATTCGGAACGAGGGTGGGCAGGCCGATCCCGAGGTTCACGTACTCGCCGTCCGACAGCTCGGCGGCCGCCCGAGCCGCCATCTGCTCGCGGGTGAGGCCCGTCACGTCCGGCCTTCGACGGGGCGTAGGGTCCGCTTCTCGATCGGCTTCTCCGCGGCCGGGACGTGCACGACACGCTGGACGAAGATGCCAGGCAGGTGGGCGTGCTCCGGGCGTATCCCGCCCGGTTCGACCAGCTCTTCGACCTCGGCCACGGTGATGCGGCCGGCCATCGCGCAGATGGGGTTGAAATTACGGGCGGCTTTCGCAAATACGAGGTTGCCGTGGCGATCGCCCTTGGCGGCGTGCACAAGTGCGAAGTCGGTCACGATCGCCTCCGCAAGGACGTAGGTCCGCCCGCCGAACTCGCGCACCTCCTTCGGCCCACTCGCCCGCTCGACGGCGCCGTCACCCCCGTAGCGCAGCGGCACGCCACCCTCGGCGATCTCGGTACCCACCCCGGCGAGGGTGTAAAAGGCCGGAATGCCGGCGCCGCCGGCTCGCAGGCGTTCGGCGAGCGTGCCCTGGGGGCACAGCTCCACCTCGACCTCGCCTGCCAGGTACTGGCGGGCGAATTCCTTGTTCTCCCCGACATAGGAGGCGGTCACCTTGGCGATCCTGCCGGAGCGCAGGAGGACGCCGAGACCGAAGTCGTCGATGCCACAGTTGTTGGACACGACGCTCAGGCGGTCGGGCGCGGAGTCGTGCAGGGCGGCGATGAGCGACGTCGGGATGCCGCATAGCCCGAAGCCTCCGACGGCTATCGAGGAGCCGGAGCCGATGTCCGCGACGGCCTCGGCCGCGTTGGCGACCTCCTTGTCAAGACTCATGAGGCGCCTCGGGCTGGTTCCGAAGGGCTTCGAGGACGCAGAGCTCGTTCCCCTCGGGATCGGCGAGCACCACCCAGGTGACCGCGGGCCCCTGACCGACCGAGACGCGCCTCGCACCGAGCGCCTCCAGGCGGGCGACCTCGGCCGACTGGTCATCGGGGCGGAGATCGATGTGGAGCCGGTTCTTCACCATCTTCTGCTCGGGCACCCTGAGAAAGAGCAGGTCCGGGGCGACGCCGTCCTCGGGGCTCCCCTCGGGCGGCTCGAGCACGATCTCGTCCTCGCTCGCATAGGTGCGACGCCATCCGAGAGCCTGCTCCCAGAACCGGGCCAGCGCCGAGGGATCGCCGGCGTCCACGCAGAGCGCCTGGAACCTGATCATGGCGCCGACCCTAGTAGCGGCGCCGCGCGCCAAGATCCTCCCCGCGGGTGGCGGGCCAGGGTGGCGAGACATGCCGCTGCCCGCCGCGCCAGCTGCGTTGGGCGCGCGCCGCCAGCCCCGTCGGGCGAGGGCGACCAGCCCGAGCCTGTGGGCCCTGGGGCCCGGCGAGATGCCGTAGGATGCCGGGCGCGCTGGACCTGTGGTGCAGCTCGGAGTGCACGCCGGCCTGTCAAGCCGGAGGTCGCGGGTTCAAATCCCGTCAGGTCCGCCACCGGAGGCCGGCGCAGTTGCGCTCGACCTCTGGAGTAGCAGCGCCGCGGGGTCGGGTAGCTCAGTTGGTAGAGCGCGCGCCTGAAAAGCGTGAGGTCACCGGATCGATGCCGGTCCCGACCACCACAAAAGGCCAGGTAGTGGCTTTGAACGCACGAGCACGGGACGTTCGAGTTGCCGTCGTGCCAAGTACGTGCCACATCTGACTGGTCACTGACGGTCCACGGGTGTCAATGGCCACCTTGAGGACCGCGCTGGTGGCCAGGAAAAGTCCTCGCCCCTCAGGTCTGATGCTCAGGATTGGGGCGGGTGTCCTCCTCTCTTGCGCGCAAAGCTTTCGCATTCTGGAGCTACCACGGCGGCCCTCCGAGGATGTGCAGGTCGTCGGTCTGCAGCAAGTGATGCACATCCCTGGTCTCTTGCTCGGCGACCACAGCCTTGCTCACCAGCTTGTGGAGCAGATCTCGGGTTCGGCATCCCGGCGCACCCGACAGTGCCTCCCAGAGAGTGAGGGCATCGTCGTCGTCGCTGGCAAATGCGCGGGACCTTGTCACCGCGATCGCGATGGACGGGGATTCGCCGGCATCGAGTCGTCGAGCCTTTGCGCCGAGTGAGTGACGCCATGCGCGATCTACGGCCATGCGACAGCGCCCGTGGCCGCGAGGATCCTTCGCTCAACAGCCATCTCGGCCGAGCCGCCGAGCTCTTCGGGCTGCGTTCTGGTGTCACTTGGTGAGACGTATATCGTCACCAAGTATGCTGACCACATGAGCGCCATCCAGCAGTACGTGGTCTCGTCGTCTGGCCAGATGTCCCTCCCTGCTGCCGCTCGGCACCGGTGGCACCTCGATCAGGGAGGCCCAGTCGATGTCCTCGACCTCGGCTTCGGCGTTCTGACGGTGCCGAGTGGCAAGGGCCGGGGCCTGCTCAACGATCTCCTCAGCCGCGAGGAGCACGCCGAGCGGGTCCGGGCACTCGGCGAGGACGCCGATCTCGCCACCAGGTGACGAAGGCGCTGCTCGACGACCACCTCGTCAGGGATCTTCTCGTCGGCGACGTCGTCGACGAGCTCGCTCGCATCCTCCAGGTCCACGAGCCGGCGACCACCAACCTCTACCTTTACCGCCTGTCCAAGAGTTTGGTCTCCGCTCGGGGCGGGACCCTCACCGGGTCATGGCCACCCGAGCAACGACGGGCGTTGGGTCGCACGCTCATGGCGCTCCCCTCCACGATCGAGGTCGTGCCCCTTCGTCTGCTCACCTACCGCATGGTCGAGATCGGCGACGCCCACGGGGTCTCGACCCTCGGGGCCGAGGCTGTCGCTGCCGCAGAGCACCTCGACGCCCCCTTGTGCGTCTGGGCGGGCGACGACGGCCCGGCGATCCGCTCGGCCATGGCCGCGCTCGGAGCCCGGTACGTGACCATCGCTCGTTGACCCGCCGCGGTAAGAGAAGTCTGGGACGCCCGCAGGCCAGCCTGCGGCTCAGGCCGCGCGGCGGTATGCCTCGGCGTCAGCTCGCTTCAGCTCGAGGCCGAGGCCGGCCCGCGACAGGTCGGGCCGGAGCACACCGTGCACGGGATCGACGGCCCCGTCGAAGAGGATCCGTTCGAGGCGGGCGTGATCGGCGAAGTACTCGAGGTGGCGCACGTTGTTCACCGCGCAAGCGGGGTGCAGGTGCAGGGAGGGGGCGCAGTGGCCGGAGATCTCGAGGCCGTGCGCCTCTGCGAGGCTCGCCACCCGTAGCCACTCGGTGATGCCGGCGCAGCGCGTGACGTCCGCCTGCAGGCAGTCGACAGCACCCGCCTCGCACATGGCGCGGAAGTAGAACAAGTCGTAGCCGTACTCGCCGGCCGCCACGTCGAGCGGCGTATGCGCCCTGACCTCGGCAAGGGCGTCGAGGTGGTCCGAGGAGACCGGCTCCTCGAACCACGTCACCCCGAGGCCGGCGTAGCGCTCGGCCATGCGGATGGCCTGCTTCTGGCTGTAGCCGCCGTTGGCGTCGACGAAGAGCTCGGCTTCGTCGCCGATCGCCTCGCGGGCGACTGCAGCTCGTTCGAGATCGCGCCGGGGGTTGGATCCGAAGGCCTGGCCGACTTTCATCTTGACCCGGGGGAAGCCGTCGTCGTTCACCCAACCTCCCAGTTGCTCGGCGAGCTCGGCGTCGGTGAAAGAGGTGAACCCGCCGCTCCCGTAGGCGGCGACGCCGTCGTGGACCTGCCCCAGCACCTTGACCAGCGGCAGGCCCAGGAGCTTTGCCTTCAGGTCCCAGAGGGCGGTATCGACAGCGGCGATCGACATGGAGGAGATGCCCGGTCGGCCGAGGTTGCGGTTGGCTCGCACCATCGCCGACCAGCAGCGCCCCACGTCCATGGCGTCCTGACCGAGGACGGCCTCGGCGAGGACGTCCTTTATGAGGCGGGCACAGGCCCCGGTGGCATATGAGTAGCCGAGGCCGCGACACCCGCCAGCCGATGCCTCTACCACGACGGCGGTGGTGGCCGTCCAGGTGAAGGTGCCGTCGGACTCGGGCTCGTTGGTCGGCACCGTGAAGGTGGCGACCTCGAGGCTCTCGATCTCAACCACGGGGGGCTCCTTTGGTGGGGGCGCGGTCCCCTGGGGTTCGGACCTCGCCGGTCCGGCTCGACAGCAAGGCGCCGGTGCGCCTCGCCGGCCAGGCGACACCGGTCCGGCTCGACAGCCAGGCGGCGCCTGCCCCGGACAGCGCCAGGACCGCGGCCACCTTCCCGTCGGCGGCTGCCGCCCTGTGGTAACGGCGCCGGCGAAGGGCGACGGCGGCCATGGACGCAGCATGGAGCGTGTCGACGCCGGCGCCGGCAAGGAGCACCGAGGCGGTTGGACGCTGGGCCGAGACGGCCGCCTGGGCGAGCTGGCGGGCGCCGAGCAGGCGCACGAGCCGGCGTGCACTCCGGCCGAAGGGCGCCCCGGTGAGGCTGTGGCCCCCGAGGCCCGGGGCCACGAGGTGGGCGGCGCCGAGCCCGAGACGCGAGACGAGCAGCTGGCGAGCGGGCCGGGGATCGGAGAGGACGTGGCGTACGAGCCACGACTGCGCACTATGGCCGTGCGAGCGCGAGTCGAAGGTGCCGTGGGCACCGTGATCGGTGCCCGGGCTGTCGTCCACCGGCTCCCACAGGTTGGCCGATCGACCGGGCGCGGTGGGCTCGTCCGTCTGCTGAGAGTCGAAACCTGTCCGGGCGAGGTAGCGGTCGAGCAGGCCGGCGGCGAACTTGTTTGCGAAGACCGTCGCCACCGTCGTTGCACCGACGAGGTACTGCCTTTGTCCCGGGTGCTCGGCGGCGTAGACGACCGCCCGGGCGGCGACCTCGGGCTGGTAGATGGGGGGCACCGGCTGGGGGCGCTTCGGCAAGCGGGAGAGCACCCAGGAGAATTGCGGCGTGTTGACTGCCGGCATCTGGACGACGGTGACCTGGACGGCGCTCCCCTCGTGCATGAGCTCGGTCCGAAGCGACGACGTGAAGCCGTTGATGGCGTGCTTGGCACCGCAATAGGCGGACTGGAGAGGGATCGAGCGCGATCCGAGAGCAGAGCCGACCTGGACGATGGTGCCGCGGTCGCGCCGCCTCATCTTCTCGAGGGCTGCCATGGTGCCGTGGACGAAGCCCAGGTAGCTCACTTCGGTGACTCGCCGGAACTCGTCGGGCGTGATCTCCCAGAAAGGAGCGAAGACCGATGCGAAGGCGACGTTCACCCAGACGTCGATCGGGCCGAGCTGGTCCTCCACTCTGCTCGCCGCCTCGGAGACCTGGGCAAAGTCGGCCACGTCGGTCGGCACGGCAAGTGCCCTGACGCCGCAAGCCTCGACATCGGCCACCGCCCCGTCGAGCCCCGCCCGTCCACGGGCGACAAGGGCGACGTCGGCGCCGCGCCTGGCGAACAAGATGGCGCTTGCCCGGCCGATGCCGGCGCTCGCGCCGGTGACGACGACTGTGGTCATGCCGGCTCCTTTGTGGCGTGGCTTCCCGACGGGCCGGAGCCCGAAGGATGTTGATCGGAAGGGGCGGCCGCGCCGCCGCCCCCAAGGACGCCGCCGGTGTCGCCCGGGTCACGCCCCCGGCCGCCGGCCCCGAGCTCGTCGGGCTCCTCGCTCAGGCGGCAGGCCGACTCGAGCAGCAGGGCGTGCACGAAGGCCTGCGGGACGTTGCCTCGCAGCTGGCGCTCGCCGACGTCGAACTCCTCCGTGAGCAGCCCCGGAGGCCCGCAGGAGGCGCGGCTGCGCTCGAAGTAGGAGACGGCCTCGCTCAGCCGGCCCTGCTGGTGGGTGGCGAGCGCCATGAGGAACCCGCACAGGAGAAAGGCCCCCTCGCTCTCTGACAGCGGGCGGTCGTCCTGGCGGAAACGGTAGACGTAGCCGTCCTCGGTGAGCTCGTCGCCCACGGCCCGAAGGGTGGCGAGGGTGCGCGGGTCACGCGCTGCGACCGCTCCCCGCAGGGCAGGGAGCAGCAGCGCCGCGTCCACGCGTTCGTCGCCGGGCGAGCGTTGCCACCGCCCGCTGCGGTGCACGCAGTCCGCCGCGGCGTCGGCGGCGATGGTGTCGGCGAGGCCGCTCCATCGGGCCGCCTCGGCGGCAGAGGCGTGGGGCGCGATAGCCCTCAGCCCCGCTACGCACATGAGGCGTGAGTGCGTCCAGTGCTGCTCGTCGAGCTCCCATATGCCGGCGTCGGGATCGCCCCAGCGCGCCGATACCGCCTCGACGGCGGCCTCGACCGCCCGCCAATGCTCGCTCCCGAGGCGCCCGTGGCGGGCGGCTGCGCTGAAGACGAGGAGCGCTTCTCCGAAGGCGTCGAGCTGGAACTGGTGGTTCACCCAATTGCCCACCTTGTCGAAGCCGCCCGGGTAGCCCGAAAGGTGGGCGAGGCGCCGCTCGTCGGGCACCGGCCCGCCGTCCACGCGGTAGGCGGGCTTCAATCCCGGGCCGTCCTCGAGGAGGCGGGCTGCGATGAACGAGACGGCGTCGTCGAGCAGCCCATGGGTCCCTGTGGCGGCTACGGCAGCCGCAACCGCCTCGCCGGCATAGGCCTGGTCGCGGATCCAGGCGTAGCGGTAGTCGTAGTTCTTTCCCTCGCTCGCCCGTTCGGGAAGGGCCATGGTGGCGGCGGCCACCATGCCGCCGCCCGGCAAGGTGAGCCCGCGCAGCACCGCGTAGGCGTGGGTGGCGTCCCGCGGAGCGAGGCTGTGACCGAGCTCGGGAAGCGCCCGGCGCCAGGACTCCTCTGTCGCCGACCAGGCGGCTTCGGCGGGCGGTGGGTCGACGCCCGAGGGGCTTTCGTCGGAGAGCTCGAGGACGAGATCGTGGTGCCCGCCGGGCTCGACGTCGAGGTCGAACACGAGCGCGCCGCCTGACTCCTGGGCAGAGGCGGCGCCCGACCAGCGGAGATAGAGGGGGCCCGTGCGCCCGGACCAGACCCCGCCCGACAGTGAGAGCGCCGTCATGGGGTGCCTTCCGAAAGCCGCCCGCGCTTCCAACAAGATCCTCACCCTCGCCGGCCTCTCCCCGGCCCGGACCTGGCGCAGGATCACGGCTCTGTGCGGATCGCCCGGGAAGGCGAGCGCCTCTCGGCACTCGAGTGTTCCCTCTGAGGTCACCCAGCGGTCGCGCCAGATGAGCGACCCCGCCTCGTAGTACCCGCCCCAGACGAAGCGGGGCATGCGAGGCGTGACGGCATAGAGGCCCCCGCCGCCTATGAGCGACGAGAAGACGGCGTCGGAGTGCCAGCGGGGGGCGCACATCCAGGCGAAGTCCCCCCGCGGCCCGCAGAGGATGCCGCGCTCGCCGTCGGCGAGGAGGGCGTACTCCCGCAGCACGTGCGGGGGGAAGGCGGCCTCGAGGTCGAGGTGCTGGGGGCGCCTCGACGGTGCCCGCCTGGCCGGCCGCTTCGTCGGGGTCATCTCGGGTCCATCTCTTCGAGCGGACGGAGCAGCGCCCGGACCGGGGAGGCGTCGCAGCCGACGATGCGGAGCGGGACGCAGCAGAGCTCGTAGTCGCCCGCCTTGACGGCGGAGAGGTCGAGTCCCTCGAGGATCCAGATCCCCGCCTCGAGGAGCGGCCGGTGAGCGGCGTCCCCGTTGGAGCAGCGGTAGCCGGCCACCGAGAGGTAGTCGATGCCGACGAGGGACACCCCCGCTCTGGCGAGAGCCTCCGAGGCGGCTCCCTCCAGGTACACGGCGTCCTTGTCGAAGCCTTCCCGGTGCCAGGCCGCCGGCGAGTTGCCCGTCTTGAAGAGCACCCGTTCGCCCTTCTCGAGACCGAGGCCCGACACCAGCTCGGCCGTCACCGAGACCGGGTCGTCCACCTCCACTACCCGTGAGGGTCCCATGCCGGTGCGGGGATCGAGGGCGTCGACCCCGACTCCTCCGTCGACGAAGTGCACCGGGGCGTCCACGTGGGTGCCCGAGTGCGCCCCGAAGGAGAGCTCCGAGACGTTGCAGGGATCACCCCGCCCGCGGTCGAGCATGCGCGAGATGGAGATGGGCGGGTTGTCGGGCCAGTGGACCATGCCGTTGAGAAGCGGCACGCTCACGTCGGTCCACTCACCGCCGCTCGCCGCGCCGGCCCCGGTCATGAGGCAGCCCTCGTGGTGTCGGGCAGGGGGCCCGGCGTTAGACCGGATGCGAAGCCAAGCCCGAGGGCCACGAGACGTCCGAGGGGCACGACTAGATGGGAAGGCACCGATCTGAGATGACTGCTGGCACTTCGAGGACCTCCCGGGTACGGCTCCTCACCGGGCTGAGGTTCGCCATCATCGTCGGCATCTCCGTCGGCGTAGCCGGCGCCGCCGGCCGCGGGGCCGAGTGGCCGGCGATCACGGCCGCCCTTGGGCCGACCGCCTACATCTTTGCCGCCCATCCCGAGAGCGAGGCGGCTCGCTGGCGCAACGGGGTCATCGGCCATGCCGTCGGGATCGCCGCCGGGCTGGCCTCTCTCGCCGTCTTCGGCTTGTGGAACGCCCCCGGCCAAGGCGTCGTCTCCCCGCCGACCTGGCCGGTCGTGGGGGCTTCTGCCGTGGCGATCGCCGTCACGCTCGTCGTGCTCGAGCTCGTCGGCTCGCACCACGCCCCCGCCGGCGCCACCAGCCTGCTCGTTGCGACCGGTCTCGCCTCGCCCGGCCGGCCACTCGAGGGGCTCGTCCTCGGCCTCGTCGTCGTGCTGGTGCTCGGACCGCTGCTCGGCCAGTGGCTGCCGCTGCGGCCACGACGCAATTTGGCGGGCCCGGGGAGCCCCGAGGTGCTCGACGTGCCCGCCTAGGCGCAGCGCCGTCTTGTGGCGCCCCGGCTCCGACCCGCTCGTCGGCCGCGACCCGCTCATCGGGCCTGCTCGGGCGAGGCAGCCCGGTCCCCGGTCAGGATCCTGTGCAAGCGAAGCGTTCGCGCCCGCCGCGCCGCCCGCCGTGCCGCCGGACCATGGAGCGGCTCGGCTTCGGGGCGCAAGCCCGGGTAGTCCTGGCCCCACCACGCGAGGGCGGCACGGCGACCGTAGCGGTTGGCGTTCGAGACGCTCACCGACCGCATGGGCGGGCCAACGGCCGGCGGCGATGGCTCTCGGTCCTGCTCCGTCACGGCCCCCGCGGCACCGAAAGCGGCGCCGAAAGCCGCTCCGATCGCGGCACCGAAGGCAGATCCGAGCAGCGCCCCCGTCGCCGGGCCGAGGCCTGCGGCCGGCACCGAGCCGAGCACGGCGCCGAGCCCTGCGGCCGGCACCGAGCCGAGCACGGCGCCGAGCGCAGCCCCGCCGGCCGGACGGATCAGCGCCGGGCGTACCCACGCCGGCGCCCGGCGTGCGGCCCCGAGGTCTTCCATCGTCGCCGGCGAGCCCAGCCGCGCCCCGAGAGCCATCGCGATGACGTCCGTGGTCACCGCTCAGATCCCCGCCGCGTTGGCGTAGTACTGCTGGTCCTCGCGCCAGCCTCCCTGGCCTTCTCCGATCCCGCCGACGTCGCGCACGAGCTCGATCGCCCGTACCCACTTCACCATCTTGAAGCCGAGCTGGGTCTTGATGCGGAGCCGCACCGGGGCGCCGTGCTCGACAGGAAGCGCCTCGCCGTTCATCTCGAGGGCGAGGATGGTCTGGGGCTTTTTGGCGAGCCACATCGGGATGGTCCCGTAGAAGTAGCCGTGACGCCCCTCGGCCTCGGTGACCGTCTTGTCGTCGAAGGCGTAGAAGGCGATCGCCTTCGCCTCGGGGTCCGGCCCGACGGCCTCGAGCAGGGATCGCAGGGGAACGCCCGCCCAGCAGGCGATGGCAGACCAGCCCTGGATGCAGTTGTGCTTGGCGATCTGGGACTCGAAGCCGAGGGCCCGGAGCTGGTCCAAGGAGAACTCGGCCGGGCGCTCGCACAACCCGCCCACCTCGAGGCGGTACGTGGCGAAGTCCTGCGCGGCCATCTCGGCGTATCCCTTGTCGCAGGGCGGGTAGCCGTTCACGCGGTGGTAGGGCGAGATGTCGGCCCAGGAGTAGGACTGCCTCGAGGACAAGGCCCGGGAGAGCACCCGCTCGAAGGGGTTCACCATGAAGCCGAGGAGGCGCTGGGTGGCTCGCGGCTGTGCCCGGCTGAGCCAGGTGGCGGCGACGGAGATGACGAGGATGCCGAACAGTCCGGCCAGGCCGACGCCGAGGGCGAGGTTCTGGCCGTGGTAGGGGGCGGTTTCTTTGTGGCCGAGCACCATGACGGTCCACAGGTCGGGGAGGCCGTTGATGATCACCATGACGGTGTGCACCACCACGAAGGCGCCAAATGCGCACAGGCCGAGAAAGTGCAAGCTGCGAGCTCTTTGCTTGCCCCCGAACAGGCGGGTGTACCACGGGAAGCGAGCAAGGATCGCGGGTGACATTGCCGCCCCGGTGAGGATCTGAAAGGGGGCGAGCACGAAGACGACGAAGAAGTAGCTGAGCAGCTGGGCGTGGTCGAAGGGAAGCCCCGGGATGTGGGGGGGGATCCGGAAGGTGAGGTAGGTGCCCACGTCCCGCACCGCGCCGGGGAAGATGCTCCAGCTCTGGGGGATCATCGTGTGCCACCACCCCGTGGCGAAGAGCATGGCGATGTAGGCGGCCCCGTTGGCGATCCAGAACTGCAGCGTCATGAAGTGCCAGTGCCGGCCGAGGCCGAGGTTCTTTCGCCCGGGGAGGCAGAGGACCGGGTTCCAGGCCTCCTCCTCCTCGAGGGAGGACCAGGGCCTGGCGGCCTCGGCGGAGAAGACCTTGTGGGTGAGCCGCAGCCACTCCCGCCCGGGGGGGCAGTCGTCCGAGAGGTAGAGCTTCGGGAAGGCCGACAGGATCTCGAGGCCCGAGCGGGCCATGAAGACCATGAAGCAGATGTTGGCGAAATGCCCGATGACGAGCCAGATCGGAAAGGTGCGGTAGTCGGGGCCGGCGACGGTCCCAAGGGCGCCCGGAGCCACGGCCTCAGGCGGCGAGCGAGCCGCCGACGCCCCTCGATGCGAGGTGCTCGGCGAGGCGCGAGGCGAGGGCCATGATCGTGAGGGCCGGATTGGCCGAGCCCTGGGTCGGGCATACCGAGCCGTCGGAGAGGTAGAGGTTCGGTACCGCCCAGGCGCGCTGATGGGAGTCGACGACACTGTTCGCCGCAGAGGCGCCCATGCGCGCCCCCCCGATCAGGTGGGCGTAGCGGTGGATCGTGAGGATGTCCTCGGCCTCGGCGGCGTGCAGGATGTCGGTGATGACCTTGGTCGAGTAGGCGATGTTGGCCTTGTCGTTGTCGCAGAGGCTGTAGTCGAAGCGGGCGACGGGCAGCCCGAAGCCGTCTGTCTCTTTCGCCAGGGTCACCCGGTTGTCGGGGAGAGCGAGCAGCTCGTTAAGGACTCCGACGGTCGACCAGTGGTTGTAGTCGCGCATGTACTCGCGAAGGGCCCTTCCCCAGTGGCCGTCGGCGAGCACGTGCTCGGCCCACCCGATCGGAAGCGGTGCCACGGTCTGGATCGAGAAGCCCCGGGCGAAGCCGCGGGAGGAGTCGGTCTCGTAGTAGTCCTCCGAGGAGACCTCCGGCGGCGGCGCCTTGTACATGCGCTGCTCGGTCGGAAAGCGCCCCGCCGTCTGGGACGCCCCCTGCACCATGACGTAGCGACCGACCTGGTCCTCGTTGTTGCACAGGCCGTTCGGAAAGCGCGGGCTCGACGAGTTGAGCAAGAGGCGCGGTGTCTCGATCGAGTAACCGGCGATCGCGATCACTTTGGCCCGCTGCAGGTGCTCGACGCCGTCCTTGGAGATGTAGACGACCCCGGCAGCACGGCCGGTCTCGTCGAGCTCGACCGCCGCAGCCATCGAGTCCGCCCTCACCTCGACGCCGTGGGCGAGGGCGTCGGGCAGGTGTGTCACGTACGGGCTCGCCTTGGCGTTCACCTTGCAGCCCTGGAGGCAGTACCCCCTGTAGATGCAGTGCGGCCGGTTGCCGAAGACGCCGTTCGTGATCCCGACCGGGCCTACACGCATCTCGATCCCGAGGGCGAGCGCCCCTTTCCAGATGAGGGCGGCGGCACCCGAGATCGGGTGGGGCGAGTAGGGGTAGGTGTGGGGGTGGCCCCAGGGCCAGTTCTGGCCGGCGACGGGCAGCTCGGCCTCGACGCGCTCGTAGTGGAGGCGCAGCTCCTCGTAGGAGATGGGCCAGTCCGCCCCGACGCCGTCGGCCGTCATGGTGCAAAAGTCGCTCGGGTGAAAGCGCGGGCAGTAGCCGGCGTAGTGGATCATCGAGCCCCCGACGCCGCGGCCCGAGTTGTTCTTGCCGAGCTCGATCGGATCGCTGCCCCCGATGATGCGCTTCTGCGTCCAGTAAAGGTGGTGAGAGCCGGCCTCGTCCGACACCCAGTCGCTGTCGGGGTGCCAGAAGGGCCCGGCCTCGATGATCACGACCCGCCAGCCACACCGGGCGAGGCGCTGCGCCAGCACCGAGCCGCCGGCGCCGGCACCGACGACGGCGAGGTCGACCTCGTCCGAGTCGTCGTAGCGGGCCATGGTGTCCTCTCCGGGGAGCTCGCGCCGGTGGGGATCGAGCAGGAAGCGCGAGTCGTTGTCCCGCGGGCCGACGGCGCCCTTAAGCAGGTGCCGCTTCACCCGCCGAGCTCCGACGCCAGCCGCACAGGGTCCTCCGAGGTGGCGCCGGGACGCTCGAAGGGCTCGCGGGTGGACAGCGGGCCGAGTCGCATGAAGCCGCGGGGGTAGGCGGGGCCGCCGAAGCCGATCTCGTTCCACGCCCACGGATGCGAGTAGAAGGCGGAGAGGATCATCCGCATGCACACCGACCACGCCCGGCGGCCATCGAGGCGCCCGGGCGCGACCCCGCCGGGCCCGAGCTCTCCTTTCGAGAGCTTGTCGACGACGGCCTCTGCGGAACTGGCCGGGAGGGCCGAGAAGCTCTCGAGGCCGTAGGTCGCCCGTGCCGCCTCGTCGAGGGCCGCCAGAACGACATGCCAGGTCTCCCCGTCGTCGGGCATGTCGGCGTACTGGTAGCCGTCGAGGAGACCCCGGGCGAGGCGGTCGTCGATCAGCTCGGCGACGGGCACCCGCGGCTCGGCGTCGTTCGCCACGCAGGTGTCGCAAAAGGCGCGCAGCGTCGGGGCCTCTTTTTCTGAGAAGAAGCCCAGGGGCCCGCCGGACCGGATCGCCATGCGGGCCTCGATCACCGCCGCGGTGGCGTCGTCCCAGGTCGAAGAGGCGTCGAAGACGTCGTAGTCGGGATAGCGGCCGATCATCTGGGGTGTGGTCCCCCGGCGCTGGCGGGGCAGCCAGGACGGGTGGGGAGGCTGGCCGTCGGCCCTCAGGTTCGGGAGATGGTGCGGGTGCGATGGGTCCCGGCACGAGCTCTTCGTGCAGGCCATCACCTCTCCCGGCGCAACAGCGCCGCCAGGATGCCCATCCCGCCGACAAGGGTCATGAGGCCCGGTGCGGCGATGGGCGGACCCATCGGCACGTTGTAGGAGGCGAGCTTCCAGCCGCCCGGCTTGCGAGCCACCCCGCGGGCGTGGAAGTACTCGCCGGCGAGGCCGTTAAGGGTGTAAAGGACCGCCGAGGCCGGAAGGGCCGTCTTTGCCCAGCGGCGGCTGACGACGCCCATCACTCCCGCCACCACGACCGGCGGCGTGACGAGGATGGGGCTCCACATCCACTTGTTGCCGAAGCTCGCCCGGTAGTGCTCGAGGTAGATCTCGGCCGTCGTCACGAGCGCCGCGACGGCCGTCAGCCCGGACAGTGACCGCTCGAAGCGGCCGTGCTCGACGTTGCGCACCACGCTGTCGATCACGTGCGCGACCTCGCCCAGAGCTTCGCCGTGGGTCTGGCCCTTCGGGCGGGGCGCTCTCATCGACCGG
>JBOGHY010000165.1:0-12022 GCA_050742375.1 Acidimicrobiales bacterium
TGAAAGAGGTGCTCCTCGACGACGACACCGGCCGGGCGACCGTCGTGGTGCACGACTACCAGCTCTCGCTCGCCATCGGCAAGGAGGGCCAGAACGCCCGCTTGGCGGCCCGGCTCACCGGCTGGCACATCGACATACGAAGCGAGTCGGACATCGCCGCCGAGTCCGAGGCGTTCCAACAGGCCGACTGGGCGGAGGGCGAGTGGGTGCAGGACGAGTCGGGCGAGATGATATGGAAGCCAGCCGAGGGCGGCGAGACGGTCTCGGCGGCACAGTGGGCCGCGGGGGCGAACAGCGCCACCGCCGAGCCGGACGACTCTGCCGATGCCGCGGCTGCGCCTGCGCCTGCCGAGGCTGCGCCTGCCGATGCTGCGCCTGCGCCGGACGCCAAAGGCGCTGCCCGGCCCCCGGACTGAGGCGGTGGCTGGCGTTTCGGTGAAGGGCGATCCCGGCCCCGTCAGGACCTGCGTCGGTTGCCGGCGACGCGCTCCGGCGGGCCAGTTGACCCGGCTCGTTGCCGACGAGGAGGGCCGGCTCGTCGAAGGTCTCCCCGGTCACGCGCGAGGTGCGTGGCTCTGCCGCGGATCGCCGGCGTGCTTCGAGGCGGCACTCCGCCACCGAGCCTTCGCCAGCGCGCTGCGCCGGTCCGTCGACGTCGGCGGGCAGCTCGGTCCGGGCCGGCCCGGTGAGGCGCCGTAGGCCGCTACAACTGGTAGTCGCCACCCGACGCCGTCAGCGACGACGTTGCAGGTGTGAGAGGATGGAGAACCGCGCTCGCGACGCCCGGTGCGCCTCGCGCGCCCTCGAACCTGAGAGGACCGAACCGCCAAGTTGCCGAAGAAGATCCGCGTCTATGAGCTTGCACGAGAGCTCGGGCTCACTAACAAGGAGGCGCTCGACCTCTGCGTCGGCCTCGGCATCGGCGTGAAGAGCCACTCTTCGTCGATCGAGGACGCACAAGCGGACCGCGTCCGCCGCAAGGCGGACCGTGAGGGGCTCCGGCGCGAAGTCCAACCCGAGGAGCCGGCGCCGAGCAAGGCGGCTCCGGCGGTAGCGGCACCAAGTCGGCCGCCGGCCGGCGATGCGGCCGCTTCGGTGGCTCCGCTTTCACCCGCGTCGTTGCTCGAGCCGCCGCAGGAGCCCGACGTCGGGGGCGCCGCGCGGCCCGAGACTGAGCCCGACAAGGTGGCAGCGGCGGCGGCAGCGGTTCCCGGTGGGACCGCCGCGCCCGGTGGACCAGCTCCCGACCGCCCGGGAGACCACGGCCCCCGCCCCGGCCAGCGGCTCGTGGTGAGCCGCCCGGCGAGCGAGCTCAACGAGGCGGCGCGCCTCGCTGCGCAGCGCCCCCAGGCCGCTCAACCGCCGCGGGCGACGTCGCAGCCTCCGCCGCAGCGCCAGGCGGGGGTGCCCGGGACGGCTCGCCCCGGCGCGGCGCCAGGCAGCGGTGCCGGAGGTCCGGTCCCGGGCCAGGCTCCGGGCGCAGAAGGTCGCGAGACCGGCCGCCGGCCTCCTGCGGGCGGGAGGATCGTCCCGCCTCCACCGGAGCCGCCGAGATCACTTTCGGGACGGCCGATCCCGCCGCCCCCCGGAGCGCGCCGTCCCGCCAGCCCCGGCCGAAGCGGCGGCGGCGGGACCCCTGGACTTCGTGGCGGAGCTCCGGGACAGCGCTCCACGATGGGACAGCGCTCCACGATGGGCTCCCGCCCTGTCGCCCCTGGGCGGCCGGGCGGCGGTACGAGCTACGGCCGGCCGGGCGGACAGGGCTCTGCGACCGGTTACGCGCCGAGGGGTGCCGCGGGGGGCGGTTTTGGAGGGCGTCCTGGTATGGGTGGCGGACCTCCCGGGGCGGGCGCGCCCGGCGGGCTGCGAGGTGGGCCAGGAGGGCGAGGGCGTCCTCCCCAGCGCCGTCCGCGGCGCCGCCGCCGGAACATCGAGGAGCTTGAGCCGATCCAGGTGACGGCGTACGTGCCCTCGAACGCCCCGGTTCCCGAGTCCGAGGTCATAGTGGAGCGCGGCTCCACTCCCCAGCAGCTCGGGCCGAAGGTCAACCGGTCCGCCGGAGACGTGGTGCGCTTTCTCCTCTTGCAGGGTGAGATGGTGACGGCGACCCAGGCGCTCTCCGACGACATGATCGAGCTCTTCGCCGCGGAGATCGGCGCCCGCGTGCGCCTCGTCGACCCGGGCGAGGAGCAGGAGGCGGCCCTGCGAGCCCGCTATTTCGGCGACGAGTCGGGCGAGGAGGCGCCCGAACCCGCCAACCTGCGGCCGCGGCCGCCGGTCATCACGGTCATGGGCCACGTCGACCACGGAAAGACTCTCCTGCTCGACCGGATCCGCGAGTCGAACGTCGTCGCCGGCGAAGCCGGTGGCATCACCCAGCACATCGGTGCCTACCAGGCGGACTGGGCCGGGCACACCCTCACGTTCATCGACACTCCGGGCCATGAGGCCTTCACCGCGATGCGGGCACGGGGCGCCAGCGTGACCGATGTAGTCGTGCTCGTGGTGGCGGCCGACGACGGTGTCATGCCCCAGACTGCCGAAGCGATCAATCATGCCCGGGCGGCCGGCGTGCCCGTCGTGGTGGCCATCAACAAGATCGACCGCGAGGACGCCGACCCCAACCGCGTCATGCAGCAGCTCTCCGAGCACGGCCTCGTGCCGGAGTCCTGGGGCGGCGACACGATCACAGTCGAGATCTCGGCACTGCAGTCCGTCGGCATCGAGGAGCTTCTCGAGCAGCTCGTGGTGCTCGCCGAGGTCCTCGAGCTCCGGGCGGATCCCGAGGGGACCGCCCACGGCGTGGTGCTCGAGGCCAATCTGGACGTCGGCCGGGGGCCGGTCGCGTCGGCCATCGTGCAGCGGGGCACCCTTCGCATCGGCGACCCGATCGTGGCCGGCCCGGCATGGGGGCGGGTGAAGGCGCTCATCAACGACCACGGCGACACGGTGAAAGAGGCGCCACCGTCGATGCCGGTGCAGGTGCTCGGTCTGTCCGAGCCTCCGATCGCCGGCGACGAGCTTCGCGTCACCGAGGATCTGGCGATCGCGAGGGCGGTCGGCGGGGCGCGCGAGCAGCGTCTGCGGTTCTCGTCCTTCGCCCAGTCGAGCGGCGTGTCCGCCACGGCCCCGGGAGCCAAGCTCGAGGATCTCTTCGAGCAGATCAGCCGCGGCGAGTCCACCACCCTTAACGTGGTGCTGCGCGCCGACGTCCAAGGTTCGCTCGAGGCCGTCACCGAGAGCCTGCGGCGATTGGAGCGCGACGAGGTGAAGATCGCCTTCGTCCATCGCGCTGTCGGGGGCGTCACCGAGAGCGACGTCGACCTCGCGGCGGCCTCGGGGGCGACGATCATCGGCTTCAACGTCCGCCCCGACCGCCGGGCGCGGGAGCTGGCCGACCGGCGCGGCGTCGAAATCCGCACCTACGAGATCATCTACAAGCTCATCGAGGACATCGAGTCCGCAATGATCGGCATGCTGCGACCCGAGATCGAAGAGGCCGTCACGGGCGATGCCGAGGTCCGCGCCATCTTCCGCGTGCCGCGGGTCGGCGCCGTGGCGGGTTGCTACGTCCTCAACGGCGTCATCACCCGCGGCTCGAAGGTCCGCTTCCTGCGTGAGGGGGTCGTGATCTGGAAGGGGGCGATCACCTCCCTGCGGCGCTACAAGGAAGACGTGCGGGAGGTGCAGGCGGGCTTCGAATGCGGGATCGGGCTCAGCGACTTTCAGGATCTGAAGGAGCACGACGTGATCGAGACCTACGAGGAGCGCGAGATACCGAGGACGTGATGACCCGGCCACTCGACCGCCGCCGCGGCCGCGGGTCGGATCGGCCGAGGGCGGCCTATCCCCGCGTCGCCCGCGTGAACTCCCAGCTCGCCCACGTCATCGCCGAAGCCGTAGGGCGTGCAGGAGAGACTGACGACCGGCTCGGAATGCTCACCGTCACCGGCGTTGCGACCGATCGGGACCTCCGTCACGCGACGGTATATTTCGCCGTCCTCGGCGCCGCCGCCGCCGCAGCTCTCGGCGAGCACCGCGTCGGCCTGCAATCCGAGATAGGTCGGCAGGTGCGCATGAAGCGCACGCCGCAGCTCCGCTTTGCCGCCGACCCGGCGGTGGCTGCCGGCGAGCGCGTGGAGGAGGCGATCCGCCGGATCCGGGGAGGCAGCTGAGGCCATGAGTCTCGCAACCACCGGGCTCGACGGCGGTCTCGTCGTCGACAAGCCGGCGGGCTGGACCTCCCACGACGTGGTCGCCAGGGCGCGCCGCCTGCTCGGCACTCGCCGCGTCGGCCATGGCGGAACCCTCGACCCGGACGCGACCGGGGTTCTCGTGCTCGGCGTCGGCCGCGGGACGCGGCTCTTGCGGTTCGCCGCCCAGCTCCACAAGACATACGTCGGGGAGGTGGTCCTCGGGGTTGCCACGTCCACCCTCGACGCCTCCGGCGAGGTCACGGAGCGCCGCGACATGTCGGGGCTGGCTCTGGAGGAGATCCGCCAGGCTGCGCTCTCGCTCACGGGGCGCCTCGAGCAGGTGCCGCCGATGGTCTCCGCGGTGAAGCTTGGAGGGCGCCGCCTGTACGACCTCGCCCGGGACGGGATCGAGGTGGAGCGGGCGCCGCGCCCGATCGAGGTGCGCAGGTTCGACGTGCAGCTGGCCGGCGAGGCCGGCGTCGTTCGGATCCTCGTCGAGTGCTCTTCGGGGACCTACGTGCGAGTCCTCGCCGCCGACCTCGGAGATCGCCTGGGCGGGGTGGCCCATCTCCGGGCGCTGCGGCGCCTCTCAGTGGGATCGCTTTCCGAGGACGAGGCCGTCGCCCTCGACGCCGTCGGACCGCTTGCAGTGCGCAGCTGCCTCGAGCTCGTGCGGGACCTACCCCGCGTGGAGGTCGTCACCGAGCTCGCCTCGGCGCTCCGCCACGGGCGCAGGGTCGAGCGCGCTTTGGTCGGGGTGGCGGGGGAGGGGCCCTGGGCGGCGATCGACGAGGCGGGGACGCTCGTGGCCGTGCTCGAGGCGCATGGGACGGACCGTGTGCATCCAGCCGTCGTCCTCCCCTCGGCCAACTAGCCTCCCGCCTGTGCCCGCCCGCCGCCCGAGCGTCGCCACCATTGGCGCCTACGACGGGGTGCACCACGGCCACAGGCAGGTGATCGAGACCGTCAGGCAGATCGCCGATGCCGAGGAGCTCGCAAGCGTCGTGGTGACCTTCGACCGGCACCCGGCGACGGTCGTCCGGCCCGAGTCCGCTCCAAAGCTGCTCACCGATCTGCACCAGAAGCTGGAGCTGCTCGAGGCGACCGGAGTGGACGACGTCGTCGTGCTCCGCTTCGACGAGGAGCGGGCGAACCAGACGGCGGAGGAATTCGTCGACGAGGTGCTCGTGGGCCTGCTCGGGGTAGCCGTTGTCGTGGTCGGTCGCGACTCTCATTTCGGCAAGGGGCGCGGCGGCAACGTCGCGTTGCTGGACGTGATGGGGGAGGAGAGGGGCTTTCGGGTGGTTCCTTTCGACCTCGTGGAGGGGGAGGGAGAGGTGGTGTCCTCCACGCGGATCCGCACGCTCGTCGCTGCCGGGCGCCTTGGCGAAGCCGCCGCGCTGCTCGGCCGGGACTTCGAGGTGCGTGGCCGCATCGACGGCCGCGCGGTGACGGGTCCGGAGGAGATACTGCGGCCGGCGGCCGGGAGCTACCGCGTCACCGTCGCCCCTGTCGGCACCGATGACGGCCCGTCCCTCGACGCCGCCGTCAAGCGAGCCGCCGAGCCGCTCGTGCTGTCGGGCGACCCGGGCTTCGAAGCAGGCACGCTCGTGAGAGTCTGCTTCGAGCGGCCGGCGCGGGGAAGCTGACGCGACCCGCCCGGTACACTCCCGCCCGTGTCCTCGTACTCCATCCGGATCTTCGGCGACCCCGTTCTGCGGCAGTCGACGACACCGGTCGCCGAGGTCAACGGCAGCCTGCGGCGCCTCGCCGAGGACATGACCCGCACTATGTACGACGCTCCCGGAGTCGGCCTTGCCGCCAATCAGATCGGGGTGGACAAGCGGCTTTTCGTCTACGACGTCGGCGACGGCCCGCAGGCCGTCGTGAACCCGGTCATCTCCGAGAGCCGTGGCGAGTGGACCTTCGAGGAGGGCTGCCTGTCGGTGCCGGGGCTGCACTGGAACATCGTCCGCCCGAGGGAGGTCCATCTGACGGGCTACGACCTCGACGGCGGCGAGATCTCGATTGACGCCGACGAGTACCTGGCGCGCGTCTTTCAGCACGAGCTGGACCATCTGGACGGGGTCTTGCTCCTCGAGCGGCTCGACCGCGAAACGAAGAGGGCGGCGATGAGGACGCTTCGGGCGAGGCTCTTGGGGGCAGACGGTGGCAGCGAGGGGACAGAGGCGGCAAACGGCGCCGCCCGTCTCTAGGGCGACGCCTTCGGGGCGGGCGTGGCGCGGATCGTCTTTCTCGGCAGCCCCGCACCGGCTGCCCTCTGCCTGGAGGCACTTGCGTGCGCCGGCCACGACGTCGCCCTCGTTGTCACGGGTCCCGACCGCCGCCGGGGCCGCGGCCCGGCGACGAGCGAGACCGCCGTGAAGGCGGCTGCCCGTCGCCTAGGCATTCACACCTCGGAACGCCTCGAGGAGGCGCTCGAGGTCGGTGCCGAGGTGGGCGTCGTCGTCGCCTTCGGGCGCATCATCGGTGTCGCTGCGCTGGAGCACCTTCTCTTTGTGAACCTGCATTTCTCGCTCCTTCCTCGATGGCGGGGGGCGGCACCCGTCGAGCGGGCGATCCTGGCGGGCGACGTCCGGACGGGCGTGAGCCTCATGCAGGTGTCGGCAGGCCTCGACGAAGGGCCGGTCTACGCTCAGGTCCCCACCGACATCGGCGAGCACGAGCACGCCGATGTCCTTTCGATGCGGCTGTCATCTCTTGGGGCGAGCCTGCTCGTCGAACGGCTCTCGGGCGGAGTGAGCTCCCTCGGCGAGGCACGCGAACAGGAGGGAGAGATGTCCTACGCGCCGAAGATCGGTCCTGAGGAGCTGCGCCTCGACTGGGCCCGCCCGGCCATCGAGCTCGAGCGTCTCGTGCGCCTCGGTCGGGCTTGGACCGTTGCGGGCGGACGCCGCCTGCTGGTGCTGGATGCTCGGGTGCTCCCCGCACAGGGAGAGCCGCCGGCACCCGGCGCGGTCTCGGGCACGGCCGTCGGCACGGGGGACGGGGTGCTCGAGCTGGCGATGGTGAAGCCCGCCGGGCGGGGGGCCGTCGAAGCGGCGGCGTGGCGGCGCGGCGCCCACCTGTCCGACGGCGACCTCCTGTCCTGACCGGCGGTACGGTACGCGTCGTGACCGGCCGAAGCGCCCGACTGCCACGCCTGGAGCCCGGCGAGGTCCGCGTCGCGCCATCGATCCTGTCGGCCGACTTCGGCACGCTGGCTGAGGAGATCGCCGGCATCGCCGCGGCGACCGACTGGCTGCACGTGGACGTCATGGACGGCCACTTCGTCCCGAACCTGACGCTCGGGCCTCAGGTGGTCGGTTCGATCCGGCGCCATACGGACCTCTACCTCGACTGCCACCTCATGATGAGCGAGCCTGGGCACTTCCTGAAGGACTTCGCCGACGCCGGCGCTGACGCGACGAGCGTGCACGTCGAGGTCGGCGACACCGAGCACCTCTGCGCCGAGATGCGTGGCCTCGGTCTCGGGACCGGCATCGTGGTCAACCCGGAGACCCCTGTGGAAGAGGCGTTCGGCTTTCTCGGTCGCGTCGACTATCTGCTCGTCATGTCGGTGCACCCCGGTTTCGGCGGCCAGGCCTTCATACCCTCCACCGTCGCCAAGGTGCGGGCCGCCCGCGACGAGATCGATCGTCTCGGGCTCGACCTCACGATCCAGGTAGACGGCGGCATCGATATCGCGACGGCGCCTGTCATGGCGGCGGCCGGGGCGCGCTGCTTCGTCGCCGGATCGGCCGTCTTCCACTCCGACAACCCCATCGGCGCTGTTCGAGCCATCGCCGCCGCCGCCTCAGGATCTCTCGGGGGGGCCGTCTTGTGACAGCGACGGAGCCGCCCGACGCGCCGGCGCCCGACGCGGGCGCCTCCGACGCGCCGGTACCCGCCTCGGGCGCCTCGGCTCCGTACCAGGGTCCGGGCAGTTCGAGCGCTCTGCTGCGGGCCAAGATCCTCACCGTCTCGGACGGCGTCGCCGCCGGTGTCCGCCAGGACTCGAGCGGACCGGCCCTCGCCGAGGTGCTCGAGGGCCACGGTTTCGAGGTGATCGAGCAGCGGCAGATCGCGGACGGCACCTCGGCTGTCGCCGCCGCCCTCGAGACGATGACCTCGGGCTTCAGTGGTCTGGTCGTGACGACGGGAGGGACGGGCTTCGGCCCCCGCGACGAGACTCCGGAAGGGACTCGCCTCGTCCTCGACCGGGACGCACCTGGCCTCGCCGAAGCCATGAGGCTGACGAGCCCGCTCGGGAGACTGTCGCGCGGCATCGCCGGCACGAAGGATCGAGCCCTCGTCTGCAACCTTCCCGGCTCGTCGCGCGGCGCAGTCGAGTGCCTCGAGGCCGTCCTCGATGTCATCCCCCACGCGCTCGACCTTCTCGGGGGCGGGCGGCCGCATTGAGGACTGCCTCGGGGAGAGGCGGCCCGGCGGCCGACCGGGAGGCGGCTGGAGCTCACCACTCGCCTGCCGCGGAGACGGCCCGGTGACGGCCGGGGACTCCGATCTCATGAGCAGGGCGCTCGAGCTGGCTGCCTCGGCCCGCAGCACCGCATCGCCGAACCCGTGGGTCGGGTGCGTCGTGACGAGGGACGGTGACACCATCGGCGAGGGGGCCACCGCCGCACCAGGGGGCCCGCACGCCGAGATCACGGCGCTCCTGGCGGCAGGATCGCGTGCCGGCGGCGCCACCCTTTACACCACGCTGGAGCCGTGCGGGCACTACGGGCGCACGGGACCCTGCGCCGACTCGATCGTGGAGGCGGGCGTCCGCCGCGTGGTTGTCTCGGTCATGGACCCCGACGCGCTCGTGTCGGGGCGAGGCCTCGCCACTCTGCGTGCAGCCGGCCTCGAGGTGGTTGAAGGCGTTCTCGCCGAGGAGACCGAAGCACTGCTCGCCCCCTACCTCAAGCACCGGCGGACGGGGCGGCCCTATGTCGTGCTGAAACTGGCGGCGACGATCGACGGCAGGATCGCCGCCCCCGACGGCTCGAGCAAGTGGATCACCGGTGCGACGGCTCGCGCAGACGTCCATGAGCTGCGGGGCGAGAGCGACGCCGTGCTCGTCGGTGCCGGGACGATCCGAGCCGACGACCCCCTGCTGACCGCACGTCCCCTGCTCACGGGGCCCGGTGTGACCGGCCCCGAGGGTGCGGGCGGGCGAGGCGCCGGCCCCGACGGCTCCTCTCCTCGCGGGCGCGGCCACAACAAACCGCTCCGGGTCGTGCTTGGGCGCCTCCCGCCCGGGGCCCGTGCCGCTCCCGCGCTCGAGATCTCGGGGGATCTCCGCGCCGTGCTGGACGAGCTCGGGCGGCGGGCGGTCCTGCAGCTGCTCGTGGAAGGGGGCTCCAGGGTGGCCGGAGACCTCCACCGCCTCGGGCTGGTCGATCGCTACGTCATCTACCTGGCTGCGGCGCTCCTCGGCGGGGCCGACGGAGTACCCATGTTTGCTGGCAGCGGGGCTGCCACGATGTCCCAGATCTGGCGCGGGCGGCTCGTGTCGGTGACGCGTCTCGGCGACGACGTGAAGCTCGTGGTCGAGCCGCTGCGGGAACCGCCGCCGGACATCTGATCGTGCTGACCGGCCGGTAGGATCGCGCCGAGGGGAGGAGTGCGTCTCATGGCGCTTTCGAGCATCGAACAAGCGGTCGAGGCGGTCGCCCGCGGCGGGATGGTCGTCGTCGTCGACGACGAGACTCGCGAGAACGAGGGCGACCTCATCATGGCAGCCCAGTACGCCACCCCTGAGCGGATCGCCTTCTTCCTCGCCCATACCTCCGGGCTCATCTGCGTGCCGCTCCTTCCCGAGCGCCTCGACGAGCTCGAGCTGCCGCTCATGGTCTCCCAGAACACCGAATCGCAGAGGACCGCGTTCACGGTCACGGTCGACTTCCGGCCGGGTACGACGACCGGGATCTCGGCGTCAGACCGGGCTGCGACGATCCTTGCTCTCATCGATCCGGCCACCAAGCCGATCGACCTGGCGAGGCCCGGGCACATCCTCCCGCTCCGTTACCGGACGGGCGGGGTGCTGAAGCGCCAAGGCCACACCGAAGCCTCCGTCGACCTCGCCCGCCTGGCGGGCTGCGTGCCTGCGGGCGTGGTATGCGAGATCGTCTCGAAGGACAAGCAGGCGATGGCGCGCCTTCCCGAGCTCGAGGCCTTCGCCGCCGAGCACGCGCTCCCGATCATCACGATCGCCGACCTCGTCCGCTGGCGCCGGCGGAGCGAAAAGCTCGTCGAGCGGGTGGCCACCGCCCGCATCCCGACTCGGTTCGGCAACTTCGAGGCGCACGCCTATCAGTCGCTGCTCGACGGCGAGCATCACCTCGCCTTCGTCTTCGGAGAGGTCGCCGGAAAGCAGAACGTGCTCGTCCGGGTCCACTCGGAGTGCCTGACCGGAGACGCCTTCGGGTCACTCAGGTGTGACTGCGGGCCCCAGCTCAACTTCGCCCTCGAGAAGATCGCCTCGGAAGGCGCCGGGGTCGTCGTCTACCTGCGGGGGCGGGATCACGAGGGCCGCGGCATCGGGATCGTCCACAAGCTGCGGGCCTACGGTCTGCAGGAGCAGGGCCGCGACACGGTTGACGCCAACCTGGAGCTTGGCCTCCCGGTGGACAGGCGCGAGTACGGCATCGGCGCCCAGATCCTGGTCGATCTCGGCATCACGACGATCCGGCTCATGACGAACAACCCGGCCAAGTACGGCGGGCTCGAGGGCTTCGGTCTCGACATCACAGAGCGGGTGGCGATCGAGCCGGCGCCGAACCCCGAGAACATCTCTTATCTCATGACCAAGCGAGAGCGCCTCGGCCACCTCCTCGGCGGCCTCGGAGCGGGTCAGGCGGGCGGGGCCGAAGAGCTTGAGTAGCGCCGGCGGGGAGACGACGGGACCGGAGCGGCCGGCGTCCGGCGCTTCGGGTACAGCGAGCATGGCGGGGATGGCGGAGCACCGGCTCGCGCCGCCTCCCAGAGAGTCGCCCGCCGGCTCGGCCAATGGCCCCGCCGGTGCCTTCGTGGGTTGCCTGTCCGGTTCGTGGGACGGGCGCCGCTGGCGCATCGGCGTCGCGTGCGCCCGCTTCAACCCGCGCGTCACCGAGCGCCTGCTCGATTCCGCCACTCGCCGCCTCGACGAGCTCGGAGTCGCCAGCTCCGAGGGCGGTGGGCGGATCATGCTTCTCGTCCCGGGCGCCTTCGAGCTCCCGCTCGCGGCACGCCATCTCGCCCTTTCCGGCCAGGTCGACGCCGTGGTCTGCCTCGGCTGCGTCATCAGAGGAGAGACCTCCCACTACGACCTCGTGGCCGGCGAATGCGCAAGCGGGCTTCAGCGGGTCCAGCTCGACACCGGGGTGCCCGTCATCTTCGGCGTGCTCACGACCGAGACACTCGACCAGGCGCTCGCCCGCTCGGGCGGCGAGCACGGGGACAAAGGGGCCGAGGCGGCCGAGACTGCGGTCGAGGTGCTGAACGTCTTGGCCCTGGCCGGCTGAGCCAGGATGACGGCGTGCGATCCTCTCCGATGATCGGCCGTGTGGTCGACTTCGACGACGACCGCGGCCTCGGGACCGTCAACGGCCGTGAGGGGCGCTTCGGCTTCCACTGCACCGCCATCGCCGGCGGCACGAGAAGGATCGGACTCGGGACCGAGGTGGCTTTCGTGCTCGAGGCTGCCGTCGGGGGACGGCGCGAGGCCCGTCGACTGGTGACCGTTGCGCCAGCTGGCAGCGGGAGCGGCGGCCAAGGTGGAAGTACGGCCGCTTGACTCCGCCGAGCGGCCGTGGATGCTCGCGGAGATAGAGAGGCGCTGG
>JBOGHY010000166.1:0-5682 GCA_050742375.1 Acidimicrobiales bacterium
TGTCGAAGTCGTCGAGGAAGCTGTCGGGAAAGATCCCCCGGTAGGCGACCTGCCAGGCACGCACGTGGACCTCGGTGATCCCGGCGGCGTCGGCGACCACGGCTGGACGGACGACGGTTGCCATCGCCGATTCTCGCGCGGGACGAGGACAGGAGCTCCCCTCTTGATTCAGACGAACATATGTTCGTACAATGGGACATGCCTCTCGCGGCTCTCACCGGGAAAGGGACTGTCGTGCTGCCCACCGGGGCGCGAGCCGGCGCTGCAGGACCGCCCCGCTCGCAGGTCCTCGCCGGCGAGCGCCTGATGGCGCTCAGCCCGGCGCTCCGGCCGCTCGTTCCCGCCGGCGGGTTGCAGAGGGGCACGACGGTGCTCGTCAGCGGCGTCCGGCCGCCTGCCACCGGCGCCCGGCCGCCTGCCGCCACCGGCGCCCGGATGGTGGCACCGGCGGCGGGCACGACGACGCTCGCCCTCGAGCTCTTGATCGGCGTCTCGCTCAGTGGGGCCTGGTGTGCCGTCGCAGGCATGGCAACGCTCGGGCTGAAGGCCGTGGCGGAGCGGGGCTTTGATCTCGCCCGCCTCCTGCTCGTCCCGTCGCTCGGCAGCCCGTCCCAGCAGCTCCAGGTGACGGCCGCCCTCCTCGACGCCGTCGATGCCGTCCTGCTGGCGCCGCCGGGACCGGTCCGTCAGGGAGATGCACGCCGCCTGATGGCACGGGCGAGGGAGCGGGGCTGCCTCCTCGTCGTCCTCGACAGGGCGGACCAGTCGGCCCGGGCGGACCAGTCGGCCCGGACGGACCGGGGCAGGGCGGACCAGTCGGCGCTCTGGCCGGTGCCCGCCGACCTGTGCTGTGCCGTCGCCGGGTCGCGCTGGTCCGGGCTCGGCCAGGGCCACGGGCTGCTCCGCGAGCACAGCCTTCAAGTCGAGGTGAGCGGGCGGGGCGCCGCCGCCCGGTCGAGGCAGGCCTCGATCGACCTCCCCGCCTGAGAGCCTCCCGATGCCTGCCGGGCCGGCCGAGCCGCGCACCCTCGTCGTCCACTGCCCCGACTGGCCGGTCGTGGCCGCCGGCCTCGCCGACCGCCCGGCTGCCGTCCTTTGGGCCGGCCGCGTCGTCGCCGCCTCCCCGGCAGCCCGGGCAGAGGGGGTGCGACCCGGGCAGCGGCGCCGGGAGGCCGAAGCCGCATGCCCGGCGTTGGTGATCGCCGAGAGGGACGTTCCCCGAGAGGTGGGGGCTTTCGAAAAGGTGGTCGCGACGGTCGGAGATTTCGCCCCCAGGGTCGAGGTGACGAGCCCGGGCGTCTGCTCGCTCCCGGTGCGGGGCCCGGCCCGCTACTTCGGCGGCGAGGAGGCGCTCTCGACCCGGCTGCGGCGAGCGGTCGCCGAGTCGTGCGCCGTCTGCTGCCGGGTGGGCATCGCCGACACGCCCTTCGCCGCCCGCCTGGCGGCGCCAAGGGGCCTCGTCGTCCCTCCCGGCGAGACGCCCGGCTGGCTCTCGGGGCTGCCGATCGCCGTCCTCGGCCGGCCCGAGCTCACCGAGCTTCTCGACCGCCTCGGCCTCCACCTCGTCGGGGACTTCGCCCGCCTGGAGGAGGGAGTGATCGGAGAGCGCTTCGGGCGCGAGGGCGTTCTCGCCCACCGCATGGCCCGGGGCGCCGAGACGGGCCCGCTCGCCCTCGAGGACGTCCCGGTGGACCTCGTCGTGCAGCGCCCCTTCGAAAGCCCCGCCCTCCAGTCTCACGTCGTCACCTTCGTCGCATCCGGCGCCGCCGAGGAGCTCGGCGGCCGCCTCGCCGCAGGGGGCCTTTGCTGCACCCTGGTTCTGGTCGAGGTGGAGAGCGAGCACGGCGAGGCGCTCTCGCGCTGGTGGCGGGCAGACCGGCCCTTTACGCCTCGTGCGATGGTGGACCGTGTGCGCTGGCAGCTCGAAGGGTGGCTCTCGTCCAGCTCGGCCCCGACGGGCGGGGTCACCCTCGTCCGCTTGACGGCGGGCGAGGTGGTCCCCGACTCCGGGCGTCAGCTCGACGTCTTCGGGGATCCCTCCGAGCGCTCCGAGCGCGTCGGGCGCCAGGTGGCCCGGATCCAGGGGCTGCTCGGCCATGGCGCCGTCGGGACGGCCGTGGTCTCAGGCGGGAGGGCATTTTCGGAGCAGGCACGCTTCGTCCCCTTCGGCGAGATCCGCGAGGAGCCGGCGAGCGCCCGCCAGCCCTGGCCTGGCCGGGTTCCCTCGCCGGCGCCGACGGTCGTCTTTCCCGAGCCGGTCGGAGTCGAGGTGCTCGGGGGCGAGGACGGGTGCCCCGTCGGCGTGACCGCACGGGGCCAGCTGACCGAGGTGCCCCGCTCGGTCGCGCCCTGCCGGCGCACGGGTGGGCCAGGAGCCGGACAGCGGCCGTCCGGCCACAGCGGCGGGCACGGGGAACTGGCGATCATCGCCTGGGCGGGGCCGTGGCCGGCCGAGGAGCGCTTCTGGGATCTCGCCGCCCACCGCCGCCGGGCGCGCCTGCAGGTCGAGCTCTCCGACGGGACGGCCCACCTCCTCGTCCTCGAGAACGGCCGCTGGGCGATCGAGGCGACCTACGACTGAGGGCCAGCGGCGACTCCGGATGGCGGCCGGAGCGGCCGACGTGGAAACCTTGGCGCCATGAGCGAGAACATGAGCGCAACGACGATCCGGATCGCCGGCCACGGCGGGGACGAGGTCGAGGCCTACCTGGCGAGGCCCGAGGGTGAGGCCAAACGCGGTGGTGTCGTCGTCATCCACCACATGCCGGGCTACGACCGCAGCACGAAGGAGATCACGCGGCGCTTCGCCGAGCTCGGCTACGACGCCATCTGCCCCAACCTGTACTGGCGGGAGGCTCCCGGGGCCAACCCCGACGACGCAGCCGCCACGGTGCGAGCCGCAGGCGGGGTGCCCGACGACCGCCTCGCCGGCGACGTGGGCGGAGCGGCGGAGCACCTGCGGGCGCTTCCGACCTCGAACGGCAAGGTCGGCGTGATCGGCTACTGCTCGGGGGGCCGCCAGAGCGTGCTCGCCGCCTGCAGCCTCGATCTCGACGCCGCCGTTGACTGCTACGGCGCCTTCGTCACGGGCACCCCGCCCGAGGGGTTCCCGCTCAAGATCACGAACCTCGTCGACAGGCTCGCGGAGCTTCGGGCGCCGCTCCTCGGCCTCTTCGGGGCCGACGACGCCTACCCCGCGCCCGACCAGGTGGAGGAGCTGAGGGCCATACTCTCCGAGCACAACAAGGAGCACCACTTCCACAGCTACGAGGGCGCCGGCCACGCCTTTTTCACCAACGACCGTCCCGCCTACAGGGTCGAGGCGGCCAACGACGGCTGGGAGCGGATCGCCTCCTTCTTCTCCAAGCATCTCGGGGCCTGAGATGTGCACCTACGCCACCGAGCTCGCCACGGTCTCCGGCAGCGCCAAGTGGCCAGGCGGGACGTGGTTCCACTTCTCGCGTGCGGCCGTCTACTTCGACCACCCCGTCCACGCGATGGCGGACCACACCCTCAACATCGACCTGGCCGATCCGGGCGGCGGGCCTTCCGCCAGGGTCGCCCTCGAGCTGAGCACCGAGTCGGCGCTCGAGCTCGCCGGGGCGATCCGGCGAGCCCTAGCCGGCGTCCCCGCTGGAGCGCTGTCCCCGCCCCTTCCGTGACCGCTGGCGGCTCCGGGCGGTGGAGGCGCGCGGGTCGTGGCTTTCGTCCCATTCGAGCATGACCTTGAACCAGTCGACGTTCTGGGAGGGCGTGTGGATCCCGTGGCCTCCGCCTGGGTAGCGGACCTGCCGTGCCTCCTTTCCGAGCAGGCGAAGGCCGGCGTAGAGCTGCTCGGCCTGGCTGATGGGCGTGCGTAGATCGCCCTCCCAGCAGGCGGTCAGGACTGGCGTTGCCACCTCGGGAAGGTAGGTGAGCGGAGAGCGCTTGTGGAACTCCTCGGGCCTCTCCCAGGGGGTGCCGCCCATGCTGGCGAGGGCGAAGTGGGGCACGTCCGAGGTGAGGGCGAAGGACGACTGGTCTATGACGGGTGCAGAGGCGGTGGCGGCGCGGAACCTGCGTGAGTGCCCGGCGATCCAGGCCGTCATGAAGCCCCCGTAGGAGTAGCCGCTCACGAACATGCGCCCCTCGTCGGCGATCCCCCGCCCGACGAGGTCGTCGCAGCAGGCGAGGATGTCGTCGAAGTCGGCTCCGCCCCAGTCCCCGTTGCAGCCGTCGCGGAAGTCCTTCCCGTAGCCGGCGCTCCCGCGGGGGTTCGGGAGCAGGAGGGCGTACCCGGCGGCCGCGATCGTCTGGTAGAGAGCCAGTCCCCAGGCGATCGGGTTCCAGCCGTGGGGACCTCCGTGTATGTCGACGTGCACCGGCAGGCGACCGTTCGGGAGGCGCTGGCCCGCGGTCGGGCGGCCTTTGCCGGCGCGTCCCGGCGGGAGCATCGTGAAGTACTCGACCTCGGTCCCGTCGGGCCGGCGGATGGAGGCTCGGTCGACCGGTACGAGCTCGACGGCCTCGAGGAGCTCGTCGTGGAAGTGGGTCAGCTGCAAGGGTTCCCCGCCTCCCGGTCTTACAGCGAAGACCTCCCACGGACGGTCCGCCCAGGCGGCGGCGAAGGCGGCCGTGCGGAGGCCCGGCCGGGCGGCCAGGAAGTCGATCTCGATACTGCCGCCGACCACCTCGCGGCTCGCCTGGCTGTCCAGGCGCGCTTGGTGAAGGGCGATCCCCCCGCGGTCGACGAGGAGCATGAGGAGGCTATTTCCTCCCGACCAGGCGCAGGTGGGCGGCATCCCCGGCAGGCGCGAGGCGACGACGCGGTCGGTGCGGACGGCGACGCGCTCGGGAGATCTCGAGCCGTCGGCCGGCACGACGAAGACGTGGTTCTCGGCCTCCCACACCTCGACGTCGGTGCCGGCGTAGGCGATGAGCTTGCCGTCGGGGGAGAACGACGGGCACACCGCAGAGCCCTTCGTCTCTGTGAGACGCCGCGGCCTTCCTCCGCCTGCGGGCACCACGTAGACGGCCCTGTGCCACTCCCGATCGTCGTGGCCGGGAGAGCGGTCGGCGACGAAGGCGACCATCGAGCCGTCGGGGGAGAACGAGGGGTCGGCGTGGTCGAAGTCGCCCCGGGTGAGCTGGCGGCAACTGCCGCTTCCTACTTCGACGAGGTAGACATGGGCGCGGCCATCCCTCCAGCCAACTCCGTTGAAGCGGGCCGCCAGGCCGCGCACTACGCGGGGGGCGTTGCGTTCCTTCGCACCTTCCTTCTCCGGGTCGCGAAGTCCGACGCGGCAGATGACGGCGAGGCATGCCGAGTCGGGCGACCATGCGATCTGGCTCGCCGGACCGGGCAGGTCGCCGAGAGGTCTCGGCGCGCCGCCGTCGAGGGGTGCCAAGAGGACGCGGGCCTCGCGCGGCTTGTCGGCCGGTGCCGCGACATAGGCGAGGAAACGCCCGTCGGGCGAGAAGCGCGGGTTCGTGTCGGCAGGCCCCTCGCTGAAGCGCCGCGGCGGCGTCGAGGCGTCGGACGGCACCACCCAGATGGACGACGACATCCGGTCGGCCCCCTCGTCGGCCTCGGCGAGCACGAAGGCGACACGGCGGCCGTCAGGCGACAGGTCGAGGTCGCCGACGGTCTTCAGCGCGTAGAGGTCCTCGGCTCGAAAGGGTCGTTTCGGCATCGTTCCACCT
>JBOGHY010000167.1:0-6465 GCA_050742375.1 Acidimicrobiales bacterium
GCCACGTGCATCCCTCGACGCTCTACCCCGGGGGCGTCGGAACGACGGCCACCATCCAGCTCTTCACCGACTACTACACCCGCCTGATGCGCTACGTCGAGTTCATGAAGCGGGTAGTGCCGATGCATGACGACCTGTTCGACTTCTTCTACCAGGCCCTCCCCGGTTACGAGGAAGTCGGCAGGCGTCGCGTCCTGCTCGGGTGCTGGGGAGCCTTCCAGGACCCTCAGGTGTGCAACTTCAACTACCGCGACATGACCGAGTGGGGCAGGGCGATGGGCGTCACGCCTGGCGTCGTCGTCGACGGCGAGCTCGTGACTAACGACCTAGTCGAGATCAACCTCGGCATCCGAATCCTGCTCGGGCACTCCTTCTACGACGACTGGGAAGACCAGAAGATGTTCGTCACAAAGGACCCGCTCGGCAACCCGGTCGATCGGCGCCACCCATGGAACCAGCACACGATCCCCCAGCCCCAAAAGCGGGACTTCGACGAGAAGTACAGCTGGGTGATGTCCCCGCGCTGGTTCGACGGCAAGGACCACCTTCCTCTCGACACCGGGGGCGGGCCGCTCGCCCGGTTGTGGTCGACGGCGCTCTCGGGACTGGTGAGCACCGATCACCTGAAGGCGACCGGGTCGAGCGTCGAGATCCACCTCCCGAAGACAGCCCTGAAGGGAGAGGTCAACCTGGAGTGGAAGATCCCGGAGTGGTCCAACACGATCGAGCGTGACCGTGCCCGTACCTACTTCCAGGCCTACGCCGCCGCCGCCGCCCTCGACTTCATCGAGAAGGCGCTCGCCGACGTCCGGGCCGGCAAGACCAAGACGTGGGAACCCTTCGAGGTCCCAGACGAGGGCATCGGCTGCGGCTTCACCGAGGCGGTGCGGGGGGTCCTTTCTCACCACATGGTGATCGAGGGCGGCAAGATCGCCAATTACCACCCCTACCCGCCGACGCCGTGGAACGCCAATCCCCGCGACGTCTACGGCACGCCGGGCCCCTACGAGGACGCCGTCCAGGACAGTCCGATATTCGAGGAGAACGACCGCGAGCACTTCAAGGGCATCGACATCATGAGGTCCGTTCGCAGCTTCGACCCTTGTCTTCCCTGCGGCGTCCACATGTACCTCGGCAAGGGCAGGGTCCTCAGGAAGCTCCACTCGCCCACCCAGGTCGCCGAGCCCGAGCTCGCCTCCTAGCCGCCAAGCGATGCCGGCGCCGCAGAACCTCCGACAGGTCGGGGACCGCATCGAGGCGCTCCTCGACGAGCTCGCCTCGTCCGATCCCCGGACAGGCGAGAAGGTCGGAGAGGTGCTCCGTCTCGTCACCGAGCTCTACGGGGCGGGTCTCGCCAGAATCCTCGAGCTCGCCGCCGGTGCCGCCGTCGAGGGCGGTGCCGCCGGTGCCGCCGGCGCCGCCGGCCTCGTGGACGAGATGGCCGCCGACGAGCTTGTCGCGAGCCTGCTCCTTGTTCACGGCCTGCATCCCGAGTCCCTCGAAAGCCGCCTCGGTGCTGCGCTCAGCTCCGTCCGACCACTTCTCGCTCGTCACGGGGGAGACGTGGAGCTGCTCGACGTCGACGAGACCGCCGGCGCCGTCCGCCTGCGGCTCCTCGGCAGCTGTGACGGCTGCCCGTCCTCGGCGCTGACCCTGAAGATGGCCGTCGAGCGGGCGATCGCCGAGGCGGCGCCCGAGATCGTCACTGTGGACGTCGACGAGCCCGCCAAGTCGCCCGGCGCCGTTGCCGTGGCGCTGTCGAGGAAGCCTTCCTACGAGAGCTGCCCGGCGGAGATGGCAGAGACGTGAGCGATCCCCTCGCCGTCCTGCGGCGTGTCCGCGAGTATCGCCCCGAGCCGGCGCCGCCCGCCGGCGAGCGCTGCGAGCTGTGCAGCGAGCCCATCGAGGACGACCACGGCCACCTCGTCGACCTGAGGGCGCGCAGCCTCATGTGCGCCTGCCGCGGCTGCCGTCTGCTGTTCGCCTCCGAGGGTGCCGGCGGCGACCACTACCGGGCCGTGCCGGACCGCTACCTCTCGTTCCCGGGCTTCGAGATGTCCTCCGGGCAGTGGGAGAGCTTGCAGATCCCCGTGAGCGTGGCCTTCTTTTTCCACAACTCCGGCCTCGGGAGGGTGGCTGCCTTCTACCCCGGCCCCGCCGGTCCGACCGAGTCGCTGCTGTCGCTCGAGACATGGGACGAGCTCGTGCTCGCCAACCCGTCGCTCGGGTCGATGCAGCCCGACGTCGAGGCCTTTCTAGTGCGCGCCCCCCGCGGGGCTGCGGCTCCCGAGTGCTACCTCGTGCCGATAGACGCCTGCTACGAGCTCGTGGGACACCTACGCCGGCTGTGGCGGGGCTTCGACGGGGGCCAGGAAGCGCACGATGCCCTCGAGAGCTTCTTCACCCGCGTGCGTTCCAAGGCGACGCTTTTGTGAGCGGGCTCGACTTCGCGGTCGTCTCCTCCCGCCCCGAGGCCCACGCGGCGGTGCCGACGCTCGTCCTGAGGCTGCGGATCGACGAGCGGGACGGCCAGGAGGTGCACGCCGCAGCCCTCAACTGCCAGATCCGCATCGAGCCGCAGCGGCGGCGCTACCTGCCAGAGGAAGAAGAGAGCCTCTACGAGCTCTTCGGCGAGACCGGGCAGTGGGGGCGTTCGCTCAAGCCCTTTTTGTGGACCCACGTATCGACGACGGTAGGGGGTTTCACCGCCTCGACCGAGGTCGATCTCCCCGTCGCCTGCAGTTACGACCTAGAGGTGGCAGGGGCGAAGTACCTGCATGGCCTCGAGGGAGGCGAGATCCCCCTCGTCCTGCTCTTCTCCGGCACGGTCTTTACCCGGGGGGACAGCGGCTTTTGCGCCCAGCCGGTCGGCTGGGACTGCGAGGCGTCCTACCGCCTGCCCGTCGCCACGTGGCGCCAGGTGATGGACGCCTATTTCCCCAACAGCGCCTGGGTGCGGCTCCGGCGAGACACCTTCGGCGCGCTGCAGGCCTACAAGGCACGCCTCGCCGTGCCGACCTTCGACCAGGCATTCGAGCAGCTGCTGAAAGAGGCGGGGGAGGAGGCGCCGTGAGCACCGGTGCCGAGCTTGCCGTGGTGGACCGCTTTGCCGCCGCCCGCCTCGTGGCGGGCGCCGTCCTCTACGAGGGCTACCTGCTCTACCCCTACCACGCCTCCTCGCGCAAGAACCAGATGCGCTGGCAGTTCGGCGTCCTCGTGCCGGCCGGCTACCTCGAGGTGGACCCCTGCGAGCGTTCGGCGGCGCGGACCGAATGCCTCCTTTACGCCCGGGAGTCCCCCCGGCTGCACGTGCGAGCCTCGTTCCTGCAGGTCCAAGAGCGCCGGGTCGAAGAGCGCCGCGGTGACGGCTCTTTTGCGGAGGTGGAGGCCTTGGACGTGGGCGACGTGCGGCACGTCGCCTTCGACGAGGCCCTCGAGCGCACACTCGACCTCGCCGCCATCGATCTGTCGCCGCTCCTTGACGCCGCGGCACCTGTCGCCGGGCTGGCGGCAGAGGAGGCCTTCGCCTTCGAGGCGGGCACGGAGACCGAGGACATCGAGGCTTCGGGCGGGGCCGGCCCCGAGCACCTCGGCCGCCTGGTCCGGCGGCGCGGACGAACAGAGTGCCGTCTCTGGGTGAGCGTGCGGCCAACCGGGGTGACGGGGGAGGACGGAGCCCTGCTGAAGGTGGCCGTCTCGATCGAGAACCTCACCTCCTTCGACCCAGAGCTCGCCGGTGCCCGGCGCAGCGACGCCATCCCGGCGTCGCTCGTGGCGGCGCACACGATGCTCGCCGTCGACGGCGGGAGCTTCGTGTCCCTTCTCGACCCTCCGGCGGAGGCCGCAGCAGCGGCGGGGGGCTGCAGGAGCGAGGGCACCTACCCGGTGCTGGTCGGAAGCGGCGACGTCGTCCTGTCGTCGCCGATCATCCTCGGCGATTACCCCGAGGTCGCCCCCGAGAGCCCGGGCGACCTCTACGACGCCACCGAGATCGACGAGATCCTCGCCCTCAGGGTGCTCACCCTCACCGAGGCGGAAAAGCGCGAGGCGCGGGGGACCGACGCCCGGGCGGCCGCCGTGGTCGATCGCTGTGACGACATGGCGCCCGAGATCTGGGCGCGGCTGCACGGGGCGGTGCGCTCCCTCGGTGCGGTGCGGTCCCCCGGCCCGTCAGCGCCGCAGGCCGAGGTGCCGTGGTGGGATCCGGGCCTGGACGCTTCCGTCGACCCGTGGAGCGACACCCTTGTCGTAGCCGGCGTCGAGCTCAGCAAGGGCTCGCCGGTGCGCCTACAGCCCTCCCACAGGGCTGACGCCCAGGATCTGTTCCTCCGGGGCCGGGAGGCGGTGGTCGCGGGGATCTTCGAGGACGTCGAGGGCAACCCGCACGTCGCCGTCTCCCTCGACGACGATCCTGCCGCCGAGGAGCTGTCGTGGCAGGGCCGCTACCTCTTCTTCCATCCCGACGAGATCGAGCCCATCGCCGCGCCCGAGGCCGTCCCCGAGGTGGAGCGCGCCGCTCCGGCGGCGCGCCTCGCCGTGCCCGAGAGGTCGCCGCAGTGAGTCGCCACCTGCTCGTCGCCGGGATCGGGAACATCTTCCTCGGCGACGACGGCTTCGGCCCGGAGGTCGCCCGGCGCCTCGAGAGCGAGGATCTCGGGCCCGAGGTGCGTGTGGCCGACTTCGGCATCCGCGGCGTCCATCTCGCCTACGAGCTCCTCGAGGGCTACGACGCTCTCGTGCTGGTCGATGCCGTCGACATGGGCGAGCCGCCCGGCACTCTCGCTGTCATCGAGCCCGAGGGGGGCACGCTCTTGCGCACCGGGGAAGAGAGCCCCGTGCTCGACGCCCACACGATGAGCCCGGAGCTTGTGCTCGCCACCGTCGCCCGCCTCGGGGGGAGCTTGTCGCGGGTCTTTCTCGTCGGCTGCCAGCCCGCCAGCCTGGAGGAGAGAATCGGGCTCTCGCCCGAGGTCGAAGCCGCCGCCCGGGAGGCGGCGGCGCTCTGTCGCTCGGTCGTGAGCGATCTATTGCAACCAGCAGGAAAAGGAGCAAGCAAATGGTCCGACGTCTCGTAGCGTCGCTCTTTCTCGCCGCGGTCACGGGGCTCGTGATCAAGTCGCTGCCCGATATCGCCCGCTACCTGAAGATAAGGGACATGTGACACGGGCGTGACTCGCTACGAGATCGACCCCGATCGATCGCGCGTCGAGATCGACGCCCGTTCGAGCCTCCACCCGATCCACTCGCGCACCGACGGGCTCGAGGGCGAGGTGAGCCTCGACTTCGACGACGGCGGCAAGCTCGATCCCTCGTCCGCGCCGGCGGGCAGGCTCTCGCTTCCCGTCTCGAAACTCCGGTCTGGCAACCGCCTCGAGGAGCGCGAGCTGCAGCGGCGGATCGAGGCGAGACGCTTCCCCACGATCGACGGCACGCTCTCGGCGATCGACGCCGCAGGCGAGGACGGCCACTACCGCGTCGCGGGCGAGCTCACCTTCAGGGGGGTCTCCCGACCCCAGGAGGGGACGATGACCATACGCCCGGTGGACGGCACGACGGTAGAGCTCGCCGGGAGCTCGCGCTTCGACATCCGCGACTTCGGCATGGAGCCACCGAAGGTGCTCATGCTGAGGGTGGAGCCCGTCGTCGAGGTGCGGGTCGAGATAACGGCAAGGGCGAAGGAGCTATAGGGCCATGCACGAGCTCGGGTTGTGCACCTCGATCGTGGACGCCGTCGGAAAGCGCGCCGGCGAGCGGCCGGTGGCGAGGGTGACGGTCCGGGTCGGGAGACTGCACCACGTGCACCGGGAGGCTTTCGACCAATCATTCGCAATGGCTGCCATGGGGACTGTCGCCGAGGACGCCACAGCCGAGCTGATCATGGTCCCGGTGCGGGCTTACTGCTCGAGCTGTGGCGAGCGCTTCGAGTCGGACGATCTGCCGGCGGCATGCGGGAGCTGCGGCGCCGTGGACGTGGAGATCGTCGGTGGTGACGAGCTCGTCCTCGAGTCGCTCGAGTACAGGAGCTGAGGAATATGTGTCTTGGGATCCCCGGTCAGCTGGTCGAGCTCATGGAGGCCCACGAGCACCTTGCGCGGGTGGACGTGTCCGGGGTGACCCGCGTGGTCAACATCGGTCTGCTCGAGGACGAGGTCCTCGAGCCGGGCGACTGGGTGCTCATCCACGTCGGCTTCGCCATGTCGAAGATCGACGAGGACGAGGCGGCGCAGGCGCTGGCGTCGCTGCAGCTCATGGGCCGCGCCTACACAGACGAGCTGGAGGCGTTCTTCGCCTCCAAGGTTGCGAGCGGCGCCAGGTCGGAGCGCTGAGCGTGAGGCCTATCCAAGGACAGAGGAGGAAGCGATGGGAGCGGTAATGGGAGTGGTGATCGGCTACAGCCTCGGGACGCGCGCGGGCGAGCAGGGCTGGGCAGAGCTGACCGAGGCCTGGAAGGAGATCTGTGGCTCG
>JBOGHY010000168.1:0-8166 GCA_050742375.1 Acidimicrobiales bacterium
CGGTCGGCTCACCGCCGGCGAGTGGCTCCCGGCGGAGGTCGGCCAGCACCACCTTGTACCCGTCGCCCGCCAGTCGCTCGGCCACCGCCCGTCCGATGCCCGAGGACGAGCCGGTCACGACGGCACACCCTCGCACGTCGCAAGTATGCCGCGGAGCTGGGCTGAGGGCCCGGTGAGCAGAGGCCCCACTCCCGCTCCAGAAGCCGGTCAGGGCACGCACCGTGCCGGGCGAGTCGGCCGAGCCCGGATGCGAGAGGGAGGTCGGGCCCGTCTGGCAACTCCGGATGGGCCGGTGAACTGCAGCCGTGGCCTTTCGTAGCCCACTGCCCGACACGAGAGCTCCAACACTGACGGAGGTGCCACCTGCCCGGGGTCATAACCCCGTGATCGACCTTCTCCGGCCGAGGGGTGGCGCATCGCAGATGCCGCGCCGAGAGCTGGCGCGCTGCCCGGGCGGGACTGGGCGTCAGAACGACGGCGTCGGCGCCCTCAGGCCGGGCGGAAGAACGGGTTGAACGGGGAGCGGGAGGCGGCGAGGAACTCTTCGAGCCCCGGGCCCCCCTCTGCTCCTCGCTTGAGCGCCTCCCTCGTGGCGGCGGTGTTGTTCTCGTAGACCGCTCCTTCGTCGGCGGCACGCGGGTCCACCCACACCGCGGCGACGAGGACGAGGCGGCTCACCTGCTCGCGGTCGATGGTGCCGTCCTCGATGGCGAGGCCCACCCCGCGGGCAACGCCTGCCTGCGCCGGTCCCCAGGTCAGGCGGGCGTGACCGTCGCCGGAGACGGCCGCCTTGTTGACGAACAACGTCGGCGGAAGGCAGGCCGTCCCCGGTTGGGCGACGACGAGGAACGAGGCGTGTCCGGCCCTCGGTGTGGCGAGCGCGGTCACCCATGCCGCCCCGACCGGGCCGTCGGAGGCCCCGAGCACGGTGGTCACGTGAGCCGCTTCGGCGCCGTCGCCGACGAAGGACTCGCCGATCAGCACCTCGGCTCCTCGTCTTCTTTCGCCCCGAAGGTCTCTTGCGGATGAAGGATCGCACGCGTCCCGACTCCTCGACGCATCTCGCTGAAGGCCTCGTTCACCTGGTCGAGGCGGAACCGCCGGCCGGCGAGCTTGTCGAGCGGCAGCCGGCCCTGCTCGTAGAGCCGAAGGATCAAGGGCATGTCGAGCGCCGGCCGCGCCGAGCCGTAGAGCGTTCCGGTCACCACCTTCTCCGAGCGGGTGAGCTCGGGCCCGGGAAGCTCCACGAGAGAGCCGTCTGGCGGCACGCCGACGGCGACGATCATGCCGCCGGGACGGGTGACCGAGAACGCCGTCGCCACGAGCTCGCAGCGCCCAACCGCCTCAAAGGCGTAGTCGGCGCCTCCGCCGGTGTGCTCCAAGATGGCCTCGGCGACGTCCAGCGGCGAGGAGTCGAGCGCCGCCGTGGCACCGACCTCCAAGGCGAGCGCGCGCCTCGAGGCCTGCGGCTCGACTGCGATGATCGCCTCCGCCCCGACGAGCCGCGCGGCCATGATGGCCGAAAGCCCCACGCCACCTGCTCCAAAGACGACGACTGACGCACCCGCCTGCACCTTGGCACGGTTGACGACGGCGCCGAAGCCGGTCATGGCCGCACACCCTACGAGGGCGGCGACGTCGGTGTCGGTGCCGGGAGCCAGCTTTATGCACGAGCGCTCCGACACGACGGCATGGCGGGCAAAGGTGGAGAGGTAGGAGTAGTGATGAAGCCGTTGGCCCCCCGCCGAAAGGCGCCCCTCGCCCCCGGGGAGGCTGCCCGTCGCCATCTGTGACATGGCGCCCTCGCACAGCTCGGGCCGACCGCTCGTGCACGCCCGGCACCTGCCGCAGGCGGGCAGCCACGATAAGACGACCGTGTCGCCGGGAACGACCGAGCTGACGCCTTCTCCTACCTCCTCGACGACCCCGCTGCCCTCGTGACCGAGCACCGCTGGTAGCGCCGTCGCCGAAGCCCCCGAGGCGGCATTGAAGTCGCTGTGGCAGACGCCGCTCGCGGCGATGCGGACGAGCACCTCGTGGCGGCCGGGCGGATCGAGGTCGACCTCTTCGACGCTGAGCGGCTCGCCCGTCGCCCGCAGCACCGCCGCTGCCGTTTTGAGCGCACCGCTCATCCGATCTCGAGCACCACCTTGCCGAGCTTGCCTGCGACGAAGCGTTCGTAGGCCTCGGCCGCCTTCTCGAGGGGGAACGAGGCGCCGACGGGCACCTTGAGGCGCCCGTCGGCTGCGAGCGGGAGCACGTGGCGCTCGATCAGCCGAGCGACGGCCGCCTTCTCCTCGAGGGGCCGGGCGCGCAGGGTGGAGGCGCGGATCAGCGCCCGGCGGACCATTAGCTTTCGAAGGTCGAGCGACGCCTCGGCGCCAGCACTCGTGCCGATGACGACGATGCGACCCCCGATCGTGAGCGCGTCGAGATCGTCGTCGAGGTTCGGCCCCCCGACGAGCTCGAGTACGACGTCGTAGGGCCCCGACGTCCTCGCCTCGTCGGGCGCGACCACTTGTGCGCCAAAGGCGGCGACGGCGTCGCGGTGCTCGGGGCGGCGCACGCTCGCCACGACGCTCGCGCCTGTTTGCACTCCGAGCTGCACGGCGGCGAGCCCGACGCCTCCGGCCGCCCCGGTCACGAGGAGCCTCTCGCCGGAGCGGAGGGCGCACTGGGAGAACAGGGCGTCGAACGCCGTCGTGAAGACCTCGGGGAAGCCGCCCGCCTCGGGGCCGGACAGGATCGTCGGAACGGGCATCGCGACGCGCTCGTGCACGAGGCAGAGCTCGGCTTGGCCCCCGGCGGCGACGATGGCCATAACGCGGTCCCCGACCTTGAAGCGACGCACCTGATTCCCGATCGCCACGACCGAGCCGGCGAGCTCGAGGCCCCCGATGTCGGGGGGCGCTCCGGGAGGAGGGGGGTAGTTGCCGGCCCGTTGGGCGATGTCGGCCCCGTTCAGGCCGGCCGCCTCGACCCGCACGAGCAGCTCCTCCGAGCCCGGGACAGGGTCGTCCCGGTCCTCGATCGAGAGCTTGCCGTTCAAGAGCACCACCGCTCGCATGGCCGTACCTTAGGAGCTATGAGGATCTCGGCTCGCCCGACGTCGGTCTGGGCGCGCCGTCCGGCAGCGGGACCGCCGGGGTGAGGGGCCCGGAAAGCCCCGGCCCACTTGTCGTGTCGGGCGGCACGATCGTGTCGGCCGCCGGGCCGCTTCGTGCCGACGTGGTCGTCGAGGATGGCAGGATCGCCGCGCTCACCCGACCTGGTCATGCGCCCTCGACGAGGCGGTCCGGCCGGCGCATCGACGCGGCGGGCTGTTTCGTGCTGCCGGGCGGCGTGGACCCTCACTGCCACGCCATGGGCGATGTCGTCGCCGCCACGAGAGGCGCGGCTCTTGGAGGCACGACCACGGTATTGTCCTTCACGAACCCCGAGGCCGGCGAGGACGCCCTTGCCTGCATGCTGAGATGCACCGGCGAGCTCGGCTCCACGGGCATTGCCGTAGACGTGGGCCTGCATGCGATGCTCTACGAACCCGACAGCTCGAGCGTGTCCTTGCTCGAGGCGCTTAAAGCCGCCGGGGTCTCGGGCGTGAAGATCTTCCTCGCCTACGAAGAGCTTGGCATCATGTGGTCTTCCCGTGGGCTGTTCGAGCTCATGGGTATGGCCGCTCGCGTCGGGCAGTTGGTGCAGGTGCACTGCGAAGAGGGCGAGGTGATCGACTCCCTCGTCGCCCATGCGATCGCCTCTGGCGGCACCGGCCCGGCAATCTTCGCCGCCACGCGCCCCGCTGCGACCGAGTCGGCGGCGGTGAGCCGGGTCCTCGCTTCGGCCGCGGTTGCGGGAGCCGCCTGCTATCTCGTCCATATCTCATGTTCAGAGTCACTGGACGAGGTCCGCCTCGGGCGCGCTAGAGAGGGGCCGCGGCTGTTCGCCGAGGTATGCCTCCATCATCTGGTCCTCGACGACGCCTCCTATTCGCAAAAGGATGCCGAGCGCTACCTGGTTGCGCCGCCGCTTCGCCCCCGGCTTCATCAAGAGTCCCTCTGGCAGGGCCTCGCCGACGGCACTGTCGACACTGTGGGCTCCGACCACTCACAGCACAGATCCCGGACGATCGGCGCCCTCTCTCCTGACGGGCGCGGCTACCGCTACGGGATCGCCGGCGTCGGAGCGCGCCTTCCGGTCCTGTTGTCCGACGGCCTGGCGAGAGGTTTGCCCCTGGAGCGGATCGTCGAGGTGGCGGCAACGAACCCGGCCCGCGCCTTCGGCCACTACCCCAAAAAAGGCGTGATCGCCCCCGGCTCCGATGCCGACCTCGTCATCTTCGATCCGGGCGGTGAGACCAAGATCTCGCCTGGCACCTTCGACGACGGTACGGGCGACAGCGTCTACTCCGGCAAGGTCCTCGCCGGGCGGATCCGCCAGGTCCTCTTGCGCGGGAGCCTCGTCGTCGAGGACGGCAGCTGCCTCGTAAGGGACGCGGGGGCATACCTTCCCCGCGGCGCCTGAGCCTCGAAGGGCTCTCGGCTCAGTCCCGCCGCGCAACCAAGAGGCTCTCTACGAGGCGCTGCCCGCACACGGCCGGCCCCGGGGCGATCGTCTCATCGTGGAGGACCGCTACGCCCCTGGATCGGCAAGGCTTTCGCCGTCACGGAGTGAACCGGGTAGTGGGCCGCCCCGCGAAAGGCCTCCTCGAGCAACCCCATCATGTCGAGGACGGCACGCTCCTGCCAGTGCCGGCCGGCTACCTGGACGGCGACGGGCAGGCCGCAGGTGCCCCGCCCCGCCGCCAGCGCGACCTCGTCGGAGCACCCTCTCGGCGCCAGGAGCCCCTCCTCCTCCAACCGGACCACAGAGAGCGACACGATCCCGGCCGGCAGTCCAAGTAGGTTGAAGAGCTGCGTATTGACCGGCATCCCGTCAAGGTCCTGGCTCATGCCGTGCGGGTGGGCGACCACCCCGGTCGGAGGACACAGCAGCAGGTCTGCGCCTGAGGCATCGAGCGCCTGGGAAAAGTCGCTCCGGTACTTCTCGCATGCGTCGAGGAGCGGCCCGGCGGTACCAAGCGGCTCCGGCACCGCGGATCGCGAGAGATTGTCGAGCACCTCCTCGACACTGTGATCGAGCGTGCTGCCGTTCGCGAGGGATCGAAGGCTCGCTCCGCGGTCGAGAGCGAACGCCGCGTCGAAGAGCTCCTTTGCCCGCTCGAGCGAGGGCGGCTCGAAGGAGCGAACCTCCACCCCGGCCGCTTCGAGGGCCTCGACGGCCTCGGCGAGCAGGCGCTCTACCGCCGCCGCAGGGGGACGAATCCCGCCGGCGAAGAAGCCGACCGTCGGGCGAGACACCGGCGGCCTCTCGCCGGGAGGTGCCTCACCCCGCGGGTCGCGGTGGGCTGCGCCCCGAGGTGCTCGTCGGGCTGGGCTCTGAGGGACGAGGGCGGCCTTCGGAGAGGAGGCCAGGACCTCGTAGACCAGTGAGAGATCTTTGACTTCGCGAGCGAGCACGCCCGGCTGGTTGGTGACCACGGGTTGGTAGGACAACAGCAGCTCGTCGACGGTCCCCGAGCTCGAGAGCCGGCCGGATGTCGGCTTCAGCGCATGGATGCCGCAGTAGTGGGCTGGGATCCGCACGCTCCCGCCGCTGTCGGTCCCGATCCCGACGGAAGAGAGCCCGGCGCTCACGGCTGCGCCCTCGCCTCCGCTGGAACCTCCAGGCGTCCTCTCCTGGTCCCACGGGTTGTCGGTGCGCCCGTAGACAGGATTACTCGTCTCGAGCCCCCAGCACAGCTGGGCGAGGTTCGTCTTGCCAAGCACGATCGCCCCGGCCGTGCGCAGCGCCGCCACGACGGCGGCATCCCGGCCCGAAGGTCTGCGCCTCAGGTGTTCGGCACCGGCGGTTGTCGGCATCCCGACCAGATCGAAGCACTCCTTCACCGTCACCGGGAGACCGCCGAGCGGTCCGCACGCGCGGCCCCCTGCGCGCCGGCGGTCGGTCGCGGACGCTTCGGCGAGAGCTTCATCGAAGCGTCCCACGGCGATGGCGTTGAGGCGGCCATCGCGCTCGGCGATCGCGTCGAGGTGCGCCTGCACCACCTCGACAGCAGACACCTCGAGGCGGGACAACAGGCTCAGAAGCTCAACAGCACTGCGGGAGGACAGGTTCACCTGTTCGCTCCACCAGTCGACGAAGGAGACACGAGCGCCTCGGGGATCTCCGAAGCGCAGGCGACGAGGGTCGGGCGGTCGAGGCCTTCGGCGGCGAGGGCCTCGACGAGGAGCTCGAGTGCCTGCGGCGGGGCGGGGTTCACCTCTTGGCCGGCATCAGAGGAGAGCACGACGTTGCGGAGCCCGACCGCCGAGACGAAGCCGGCGAGATTTGCGGCGTCGCGATCGGGCTGGCTGAGGAGTTGATTCGCGGTGACCTCGGCATAGCAGCCCTGCGCGGTGAGCTCGCGCGCCTCGGCGGCGCTCATGTCCGGCACCGTGAAGCTCGGGTGAGTGAGCAGTATCCGTCGCACTCCAGTCCTCCGCGCTTCTGGAACAAGCCATGCGATCTCGGCCAGGGAGAGGTGCCCGGTCGCAAGCACGGCGTCTGCCTCTGCGACAAAAGAAAGGATCTGCGCGATCCGAGGTGCGGCCGACCAGTCGACGGGGGGGACGGCGTAGCTCGCCTGGCCAAGCTCTGGGTGATCGCGGCACAACCGATGCAACCCGCTCGCCTGCTGGGTGTGGGAATCGGCCGTCGGCATCCAGATGACCCGAGCTCCCATGTCGAGCGCTGCGGCGACGGCAGACGGGTTGATCCCGCCAACGTGCTGGTTGAGGGCTTGACCCCCGTAGACCTTCAGCGCCAAGCCTGCGCCGGCGGTCGCTGCCCGCCCTGCCGTCGAGTCATAGTGGGCCTTCAGCACGCAGCCGGAGAACCCTGCCGCGGCGTACCACTCCACGACCTGGCGGTCGTCGCCGAGGCGGGGGACGACGTCAGGACCGGTGTGGACGTGCAGGTCGAACACGACTAGAGCCTCTCGCCAGGTCGATCATGCCGCAAACGACGGTGCGCATAGTGCACCCCTTGGTACGGTCTGGCCGCAGTTGAGCCGTGTTGCCATTTGTGCAACTCCGCTTGCCATCTGACCACCGCTGCGCCCACAATCGAGTCCATGGCGGCCGACACCCCGACGAGCCTCGGCCGGGCGATCGCTGTGCTCAACACCCTCGGCTCTCCCGAGGCGTCAGGGCGCGACGGGCTCGGTGTCGTCCAGGTCTCGCGCCTCATCGGGCGGGAGAAGACTCAGGTCTCGAGAACCCTAAAGTCACTCGCCGAGGCAGGTCTTGTCGTCCGCGACCCCGACACCCTTAGGTATCGCCTCGGGTGGCGAGTCTTCACCCTGGCGGCCACAGCAGCCGACCAGCGCTTGCTTAGCCTCGCACCAACCGTGCTGAGACAGCTCGTGGGCCGCGTCCGCGAGTGCGCCCACCTCTCGGTGAGGGAAGGTCGCGGGCTCCTGACGGTGATGTCGGAGAGCCCCGGCTGGGCGATCCAGGGAGTCCCCTGGGTCGGGCGCACCTCCCCCCTTCATTGCACGTCCGCCGGGCGGGCCCTGCTCTTCGACCACACTGACGCCGAGGTAAGGGCACTTCTCGAAGGGGTGGACCTCACCACCGGGGGACCAAATGCCCCACGCGACGTCGAGGAGCTACTGAAAAGGCTGCGCTGCGCTAGACGTCAGGGTTGGGTCGTGATCGATGAGGAGTTCGAGGTGGGCCACGTCGCGGCGGCCGCACCGGTGCGGGACTTCCGGGGCCGGATAGTCGCTTCGCTCAACGTCTCAGGGCCCAGGTTCCGCCTCGGGCCATCGCTCAAGACCGCCGCCCTCGATGTGAAGACCGCGGCAGATCTTCTCTCGCGGGCGCTCATGGAGGGCATGAACGCGGGGGCGCTCATGGAGGGAGTGAACGCGGGGGCGCTCATGGAGGGAGTGAACGCGGACTCACGGGGACTGGCCGGCGCCGGATCGGAGAAAGCCTCATGAGCGCACGGTCGCTGCCCTTCTCCAGCGGCCTTCGTCTCGACGCGGACCTGCACCTGCCCGACGACGGTGGCGACGGCGCTCCCTATCCCGTGGTCATCGCCTGCTCGGGCTACCAGGGCCAGAAG
>JBOGHY010000169.1:0-5452 GCA_050742375.1 Acidimicrobiales bacterium
GGGTGGACCGATCTTCCCGAGGCGCTCGCCCGCTTCGTCACCGAAGACGCTTCGACGCTTCCGCCCCCGCAACTCGGCCGGTAGCACTTCGCCTCCGCTGGGCGTCTTCCGAGCCACTCCTGGAAGGCGGCGTAGACGGCGACGTTCATGTATGGCTCCGACCTCGGGAGCGAGGCGTGCCACGTCGTCCGCCGAGAGCCAATTCGTGATCGTCCCGTCGGCCTCGCGCCCGGCCAGTCGCAGCATCCCGGGCCGCAGGGCCGCCACCAAAAGGGGCGGCGCATGAAGAACGACATGCCCCTCGCTGCCGGGTCCTACGCTGGTGGCGATGTCGTTGAGCGTTCACTTGCCTGACGAGCTGGCCGACCGGCTGGCGGCCGAGGCGGCCCGACGGGGGCTCAGCGTCGACGAGCTGTCCGCTTTGCTGCTCGCCGCCGGCCTGCCGTCCCCCGGGGCGGCCGCCGATCCCCTGGAGGCGTTCATCGGCTCGGGTGACTCCGCAGACCCGGCCTGGGCCACCCGCCCCACCCGCGAACTGCGCGCCGAGGCCGCCGCCCGGCGCTCGGCCAACTGACGCAGCACCAGTCTGGTGCTGCTGGTCGACACCAACATCTGGCTCGCCGCGGCCGACCGGCGCTCCGATCGCCACCACGACTGCGCCCAGGTGGTGCGCGCCCACCGGGGCGAGCTGGTCTCGACGGTCCCGGTGATCGCCGAGACCTCCTGGCTGATCCTCGATCGTCTCGGCGTTGCCGCCCACACGCAGTTCTTGCGCACCGTGACCGGCGGCATCCTGGAAACGGTCGAGCTGACCAAGACAGACTGGCAGCGTTGCGTCGAGCTGGTGGAACGATACGCCGACCTGGGCCTGGACCTCATGGACGCGTCGATCGTCGCCGTGGCCGAACGACTCGGGATGACCACGATCGCCACGCTCAACCACCGAGACTTTCGGGTGGTGCGCCCAACCCACGTCGGCGCGTTCGAGCTGCTGCCCTGACCGCCCCCTTAGCCGGCCCTCGCTGCGGCGGTGGCCTCCGCCCGCTTGATTACTCGGTCCTCGTCCGCCGACCACCTTGCACTTGACCCGGCGGTGCGCCTCGCCGAGAGGCCGGACATCAGTCTCGTCGCCTGACGAGCACTGGGGGCGAAGATACACAACACGAATTATGACCCAGAGGACTGAGGCGCCATCAGACGTACGGTCTCTCGGGGAGCGACCCCGAAGGGGAGCGGCATGAGCACGGGGACCGTGACGCCGTTGTCGACATAGCGCTGCACGTGCTCCCGGCACGACTCGGCCGAGCCGTGGACGACGAGCTCGTCGACGACGTCGTCCCCGATCGCCGCCACGGCGCCCTTGCGGTCGCCCGCCCGCCACGCCGCCCACATCTGCTCGAGGCGAGGGCCTCTTCCGAGCCACTCCTGGAAGGCGGCGTAGACGGCGACGTTCATGTAGGCGGCGATGAGCGGCTTGGCGGCGGCGCGCACGGCGGCTGCGTCCTCGTTCGGGCAGACGTAGATGCGGCAGACGATCTCCTTTTCGGCTCCGACCTCGGGAACGAGGCGTGCCACGTCGTCCGCCGAGAGCCAATTCGTGATCGTCCCGTCCGCCTCGCGCCCGGCCAGGCGCAGCATCCCGGGCCGCAGGGCCGCCACCAAAAGGGGCGGCACGATAGCCGGCGGACGCTCCAATCGAAAGCCCCTGACACTGAACGTCTCGTACTCCTCGGCCACCTTGTCTCCGCGCAGCGCAGCCCGCAGGAAGCGCACCATGTCCCGGTTGCGCTGGTAGGGCTTTACGAACTCGATGCCGTTCCAGCGCTCCACGATCACGTCCGAGGAGGTGCCGAGCCCGAAGACGAAGTGGCCCGGCGCCGCCTCGGCCATGGTTGCCACGCACATGGCGAGAGTTGCCGGGCCGCGGGTGAACGACGGCACGATGGCGGTGCCGAAGGTGAGCTCTGGCTGCCAGGCGGCCGCCATGGCGAGGGGAACGAAGCCGTCGGCACCGCTCGCCTCGGCCGACCAGAGATCGGTGTAGCCGAGGGCGGCGAGCTCCTCGACGAGCTCGCGGTAGCCCGCCAGCGGCGTCGAGTCGTAGGGAAGGGTGATCCCCAAGCGCGACATCAGGCGATCCTAGGCTCGCCCGGCTCGGGTGCGACGACCGTCGGCCGCTAGCTTGTCTCGGGTGACGAGGCTGTGCGAGGCGCTCGGGTACTCGCCCGACGACCGCCTCCTCATCGTCAACTGCGACGACCTCGGTAGCTCGCATGCCGCCAACAATGGCGTCTACGACGTACTGCGGCACGGGGCGGGCACGTCGGCCTCGCTCATGGTTCCCTGCCCCTGGGCGCGGGGGGCGGCGGCCGAGTACCGGGGCGAGGACGTCGGCGTGCACCTGACCCTCAACGCCGAGTGGGATCTCTACCGCTGGGGACCGATCACCCGGGCTCCCTCGCTGCTCGACGGCGACGGCGGCTTTCCCCGCACCGTCGCCGACGTCTGGGAGCACGCGGACATAGACGAGGTGAGCCGGGAGCTGCGGGCTCAGATCGAGCGGGCCATCTACTGGGGCTTCGACGTGAGCCACCTCGACTCGCACATGGGCACCCTCCAGCTGCGGTCTGAGTTCTTCGGCGTCTACCTCGACCTCGCCGACGAGTTCGCCCTGCCGCTGCGGCTGTCGGGCGCCTCGACCGAGCGCCTGGTCGGCTTCCCCTTCCGCGCCCTAGCAGCCGAGCGAGGCGTCGTCTTCCCCGACCACTTCCTCCACGTGCAGGGCGGCGTCGGCTCGCGCAGCACCATCGAGGAGGCGATCGGCCGGCTCGAGCCGGGCCTCACCGAGGCTTACGTGCACCCCTGCGCCGACACGCCGGAGCTGCGGGCGATGGCCCCGGACTGGCGCGGGAGGGTGGACGACCACCAGATGCTCGTGGGAGACGAGGGGCTTTCGTCCTGGGCAGAGCGAGCCGGGGTAGCGCTCGTGGGTTTCAGGGAGCTGCGCGAGCTGATGCGGGCCGAGCCGGCCGGCTGAGGAACGCTCGCAGCCTGCCCCGCGGCGCCTCAGAAGTCGGTGCGCTCGAGGATCTCCTTCTGGAGCGCCTTGTACTCGGCGGAATTGGTGATGGGGAGGAGGGCCATCAACTTCGCCATGTTGCCCGTCACCTTCACCTTGCCCTGCATGAAGGCGGCGTTGGGGTCGAGCTCTCCTTTTTGGATCCGCATGGCGTCGTCGTAGCTCTCGGTGAGGGTGACCTCCGCATCGCCGAGCTCGCCCAGCTTGGAGTCGAGAAGCTTGCCGTTCTCGAGCAGCCAGTAGTACTTGACGTCACCTTCGGGCCCACCGGTGACCACGTACTGCATGCGTGCGCTGGCGCCAGGACGCTCGGGCTGCGACTCGGCGAGCGTCCTGCCCTCGTCGAGCCACTCCTGGGTGAGCCACTTCGTCATGTCGTCCTCCCTCGAAGCCATGGGGTTCCCGGCTTGCATGCACCTGCGAGCGGGGCGATGTTACAAGCTCGGCCTCGACCGGGTCAGGGCGAAGGGCCGCCTCGGAGGACCGGCGGCGCCTGCCCTCACGAGCGCACCGGGGCTCGGATGCCGGCGAACAGGTCCGTCTCGGGCGTCTCGGTCTCGACGAGGCTGCGAGCGAGCTCGTAGTCGTCGAAGGGGTGGATCGCGCGGGCGACCTCGGGCGGCAGCCCGAACCAGAACTTCGAGGTCGGGTCCACCTGGCTCGCGTGGGCGAGGAGCGCCTCGCCGCGGACGTCCTCGTAGCCGGCGAGATCGATCGTGGTCGTGATGCGGTCCTCGTGCGAGGGGCGCTCGAACCAGGCCTCGTCGAAGGGCGACTCGAGGCCGAGCTCGAGGAATTTCTCATGCGTCTCGAGGATGCGCCGGCGCGACCAGAGCGTGTAGTAGAGCTTCAGCGGCGCGAAGGGCTCCCCTGCCTCGACGAAGGCATCGGGTTCCCCGGCGGCCTCGAAGGCCGCCACGGCGATCTCGTGGGCGCGGATGTGGTCCGGGTGGGGGTAGCCGCCGTGCTCGGCGCCATATGCGACGAGCACCTGGGGGCGATACCGCCGCACGGCGGCGACGAGGCGGCCTACGGCCTCTTCGAGGTCGGCTCGGGCGAAGCTGGCCGGATTGGAGTTGGCCTCGCTCTCTGGCATCCCGGAGTCGCGGTAGCCGAGCAGCACGACGTCGTCGTAGCCGATGATGCGAACGGCGGCGGCGAGCTCCCCCGCCCGCACCTCGGGCAACGAGGCCCGCACCTCGGGGTTGTCCATGGCGGGGTTCAAGATGTCGCCCTCCTCGCCGCCCGTGCAGGTAACGAGCACGGTGTGCACGCCCTCGGCGTGGTAGCGGGCGACGGTGCCGGCCCCCTTCGACGCCTCGTCGTCTGGGTGGGCGTGAACGGTCATGAGGCAGAGCCGGTCGTCCATCGGCGAGAGGGTAGCGGTGCTGGTGCTGTCCCCCTCCGCCGGTCCGAGAGCAGTGCCGTCGCCGGCGCGCCGGACGGGCTCGTCCGCGCGCACTCCGTGTCCCAGTCGGCGGGCCGCTCGCCCTACACTTCTGCGCAAGAGCGAGGAGAAGGTACGCCAATGGGAGTCATGAAGCGCCTGACCGGCATCGTGCAGGCCAAGGCCAACAAAGCCCTGGACCGCGTCGAGGATCCCCGCGAGACGCTCGACCTGTCCTACGAGAAGCAGCTCGAGCAGCTTCAGCAGGTGCGCCGGGGCGTGGCGGACGTCGCCACGGCCCGAAAGCGCATCGAGCTGCAGGCCCAGCAGCTGCAACAGGCGGCCAAGAAGCTGCAGGACCAGGCCCGCCAGGCCATGGGCCAGAACCGCGAGGACCTCGCCCGGGAGGCGCTCGGCCGCCGGGCCGGCATCGCCACCCAGCTCGAGGGCCTCAAGACCCAGCACGACCAGATGGTGGCTCAGGAGCAGCGGCTCATCGCGACGAGCCAGACCCTCGAGGCCCGCGTCGCCTCCTTCCGCACCCAAAAGGAGACCCTGAAGGCGTCCTACAGCGCCGCCCAGGCGCAGACCAAGATCGGCGAGGCGGTCGCCGGCATCTCCGAGTCGATGGGCGACACCGGGCTCGCCATGCAAAGAGCGCAGGACAAGATCTCCCAGATGCAGGCGCGGGCGGGAGCGATGGACGAGCTGTTGTCCTCTGGCGCCCTCACGGACCTGACGGGCAGCTCCGACCCGCTCCAGGCGGAGCTCGACAAGGCGAGTGCCTCCGGCCAGGTCGACATCGAGCTGGCCCAGCTGAAGGGCGAGCTCTCGTCGGGCTCCCCCGGCCAGCTGACGAAGGGGGCAGGCCCCGCCACGGCCACCGGCGCCGCCACCGCCCCAGGCGACGACGACGCCGAGAACGACGCCGCCGACGAGGAAGCCGAGGGCGAGATAGTCGACGAGCTGCCGTCGCAGGCTCCGGC
>JBOGHY010000170.1:0-8062 GCA_050742375.1 Acidimicrobiales bacterium
AGGGCGTCCCAAGCCAGCGCGCCGCTTCGGTCGCCGTGCCGCCGCGAGACGCTCCGAAGAGGTGAACCTCGTCGGCCACGGATGTGATCTCCTCGAGAAACCCCTCCTGTGCCCCACACTCCGGATCTTCGACTGTTCCCTCAGCGAAGAGAACAGCGACCCGGGCGCGCCTGCCGTCCGACTTCCGGCGCAGGACTCGGCCCATCCGCTGGATCATCTGCCGGCGGGACCTGCTGGCGGCGACGATCACGGCCATGTCCGCTTCGGGCACGTCAACGCCCTCGTCGAGTACGTGAGGGGCTGCGATGACATCGATCTCCCGCTTTGCGAACCGGGCCAGTACGGCGCGCCGATCCGCCGGGCGCAGCCGTGAGTGGATCACGCCTGCCCGCAAGCCGCACGACGTGAGAACTTCCGTCGAGCCAAGGGCAGTCGCGATCGAACGGGTGAAGACGATCGAGCGGTTCGCGGTGGCAAGAGCCGGCGCCAAGTTGGCAAGCGCTTCGGGCTTCGAGGCCGTGTCCGCCAAGAGGCGCCGCCGCTCCAACAGCAACGCCAGGTAGGCACGGGCTTCACCACTACGGCCCTCCTGATCCCCTTCCCCGCTGGCGAGGGCTATCACAGCTCGCAGGAAGGCGCCAGGCGGCTCCACCGGGAGGTCAAACCGCCTCAACAGCCTGGCGTGACGAACCCGGATCTCCTCGGTGAGCGCCACGTACTCGTCGCGTTCGGCTTCCTTCAGCTGCACTCCGACGAGCGCCAGAGCGAAGCGGGCCGTCGCCCCCTCGTCCACCGCGCGGCGATAGCCGAGCTGAAAGCAGGTCCCGCCGAAATACGGCTCGAGCCAGCTGACGTGGCCACCGTCCTCGCGGACGTACGTCGCGCTCAGGCCGAGGCGGCGCTCGAAGCGGCCGTCGAGCACCAGCCGATTGACGGCGCTGCCGTACCGGTGGCACTCGTCGGCCACGAGCAGACCGCCCTGGCGAGTATGGCGGCTGTCGGTAGCGCGGAGGCTGTTCACGACTGCGACCACCACGTCGTCGTCAAGGAGAGTCGCAGCACGGCCGTCGCCAAGGCAGCCCACCGAGTAGCCAGGCGCGAGGAGTCGGGCGACCCGCTCGCGCCACTGATGCATCAACTCGACAGTCGGAACTACAACGAGGACCTGGCCCCTGCGCTCCAGCTCCTCGAGCGCAGCGGACAGTCCAAGCACTGTCTTGCCAGCGCCGGTCACGGCCTCGACAACACCGCGACACCCGCTCCCGTGCCAGGCCGCGAGGGCATCTGCCTGCCACGGGAACAGTTGTGGCAGGGCGGCGCCCTCGTCGGCGCCTCTGGCGGCTCCTGCTGGGCGGCGCGGCGCCATCGATGCGGTGGGTGCCCGACTCGAGGCGACCCACCACCGTGGAGGGTCGGCGCGGTCCGACACGAAAAGGCTGCCGCTCTCGTGCAACGCCAGGCTCACCGCCTTCACCGGCCAACCGGTCGCCCGCGCCGGCCGTGAGTCGCGCAGCGCCTCGAACGCCTCCTGAGCCGTCAGCCCTGGCTGATGCTTCAGTACTCCGAGGAGCTCGTCGACGAGCACGTTGTCACTCGACCAACGGCGCGGCGCTGTCGGGCGTGGCGCTGTCCCCCACGCCGCCATCCGCGTCGTTGCTCTCCTCCGCCTCGAGCCCCGAGTCCTCGCTGAGGTCGACCTCGAGCGCGTCCGACTCGATGTCGGGTTGGTAGGACGGGTCCAGCCGGACGAGGTCCCATTCGTTGATCCAGGCGCGTACGTACTGGCGCATCCTGTTCGACGGCAACCGTTCGAGCCCGGGAACCTCCGGGGGCTCCCAACCGAACGCCTGGCCGTGAATCTCCTTCAGGCGGGAGTAGGTGCGGTCGAGTTCGTCCTGAGCCGGAGGCTGGAGCTTGACCTGCTCGTGGCTGATGATCCGCATGCCCGCTTCGGCCAGCGTGGCCTGCAGGTCGCCTGCCTCGGTTTCGAGGGCGCGGAGCCTCTTCGGGACGAGCTCGAGATCGTTCTTGCCTTCGAGTACCTGGGTTTCGTAGTCGTCGACGGTCGCTAGGACCGCACCGATCGGCGCATCGAGGTCCTCGCGGTCGCCCTTCACCCAACGAGCGATCTCGGCGTACGACTTTGCACGCTGCCCGATGGTGTAGCGGCCGATCAGCTCGACCTCGTCGAACAGCACGAGCCAGCCCCGGTATCCTGCGGCGCGGGCGAGCCGGGACACGAACCGGAAGCGCTGCCTCGACAAGTCGCCCTCGCGCACGCTGGCGATGCGGTAGGACGCCGCCGCCCCGTGCTCTCGCAGGCGCTGCCGGATCTCGGTCACCGACAACTTGTCCCCGGCCCAGAAGCGGAGGATCCGGTCACGGAATTCGTCATCACCGCGGGCGTACTCGAACAGGTACAGCGTGGCGGCGAACTGTGAGTCCACCGGCGACTCGTCCCGGTTCACCCACCGATATAGGACGCGGTACGCGGGCGAATTCAGGTCCACCGCGATGGCTATCTCGTCGATCGCCGAGCCCGGGCGACCGGGCACGCGCGCTTCGTCGATGGCAGCTCGGAACACTTTGGCCGGGTCGTGCAGTGGGGTTTCCTTCGAGACGACGACCTTCGACACGACGAAACCCTGGCTGAGAGCCATGTTGGCCAGGTGCTCGAGAAGATGGCTCTTGCCGGTCCCGAAGCCGCCACCGATCAGCATCGCGCGCGTCGCGGACCGCGCCGGCGAGGTGACGAGTGAGCTCGCCGTTGCTGGCAACTCGGTGCTCCCCGCTCCGACGGCCTCCAGGATCTCGGCGAACCGGTCTTCCACGCCGACCTGCATGGAGCCGAGCTCCACCACTGCGTCGCGGTTCGGGACACCTGCTCGCAATGCCTCGAGCGCACGTCTGGCGCGCACGGAGGGGCTGTGCGAAATACCCGTCATGCCGCCGTCTCCTCTCAACCGATCCGCACGAGCGACGAGAAGGGGTTGTCGCGGCGGCGATCCCTCACCTCGTCGAAGATCCGCAACTTCAGGGCCTGGTAGGCGTCCAGCCCCCGCGCTTCGTCACTGAGTATCTCGGGCGCCCCGAGGACGACGACGCAGCACCGCGCCAGCTCGTCGGTACTGTCAACCAGTTGACGCAAGACTTCGTACGCGTCGAGCAGCCCGGGCCTCATGTAGTACTGCCCGCTCCGCTCGTCGACAGGGGGTCGGCGTGCCACGCCGAGCCGCTGCACGTCGATGAGCAGGAACAGGCCGACTCCGCCGTTCTTGGCGATCCAGTGAGGAAGGGAGAACAGCATCTGGCGGGCATTGTGCCGGGCGATCCGCCGGTAGAGGAGGGACGACCGGAGAGCACCCATCTGGTGCAGATCTCCCCGGAGCCACTCGAGAACAGCTGCGTGCTCCGCTTCGCTGACCTGCCCGGTCCGGAACCGCGCCTGGCACAGACGCAGCATTGCGATCCGGAACTCCTGCACCATGGCGTAGTCCTTGAAGACGAGTCGCTGTAGCTGGAGATCGACGTCCCGTTTCAGCTCACGAGCGTCCGCGCCGTGATGCCCCGCGAGCTCGTCGAGGGAGACCGCTTGCGGTCCAGGGAAGGGGTAGCCGGCATCGGTCACCGCCTGCGTGAGGGCGACAGCTGCCAGCCCGTTCCAGTCAACCTGGCGCGCCACTTCGAAGAAGACCTGTTCGATGAGGTGCACACGCGTCACGCTGGCATCAACGTGTGCCACTACGTAGCCGGCTTCCGTGGCTGCTCCCGCCAGACTTTCTCTCAGCTGAGACGCCGCTTCGGGCTCGGCGACGGCGAACTTCACGGCACATCCCCCCTCCGCGACGTAGCCGTGCAGGTACTCGCGGCTGAAGAACCCGACGTAGTCGTCAGCTGAGATCATGAGCTCGCTCCTTCGAAGCTGATGCCGGCGTAGTCCTTGCTCTGTCCGCTCCTCGTCACTGTCCGAAGCACGCCCGACCCTCGCGTCAAGGCGCTCGCCGGCAAGCTCATCGTCCGTCCGCGTTTGGTCGTGACGATGCCGCTCTGGTCCAACAGGTAGATGTCTCGGGCGAACTCGGGTTTGGTGTAGTCCCTCGCTGTGCCGGGCATGAGTGTAAGCACCCCATACATGTCCACGAGCTTGGCCGCCGCCCCCGGACGCATCTGCTTGGAGGCGACGACCAGGTCGTAGACGTTCGCCAGCGACTCGATGAACGTCTCGGGCCTGAAACGAGGTCCGCGCTGCTGGAGGCGGCCGAGATGGCCGACCACGACGGACGGGCGGACACCATGTTCTCTCCGCTTGTCGATGAGAACCGACATGTCGGATGCCACGACCTGGACGATCGCCGGGTAACAGAGGATCCGATCGTCCGACTCAAACGCGCTCACGCCCGCCTCTGCCGCCAAGGTCAACAGTTCCCTGGTGTATTCGCCGGAGCTGAACCACTCTTCGACCTCGAAGCTCCACGACGCTCTCAAGCGCTCCGCCGCCTCGGCGGTGGAGCGCGCCGCCTCCGCGGCCGCCGTCAGCATGCCTGGGATGTCGCGCACAGTCCCCGTCTCGGCACCGGCTTTCGCCCTCTTCGCCGCCTTCACTCCGGCGCCAAGCGCCTGGAGAAGCGCTATCGCCTCGGCCTCGAGCGCGGTCAAGGCGCCTTCGAGGCCGGCTCGGTCGCCTGTGGTCGCGTCAGTCATGGACTCTGTCTCCTCGTTCCTTTCGCGTGCCGTTGCACCTGAGGGCATCCTCTCTACGACGATGTCGCCGACGCCACCAAACCCGAGCATCAATTGTCCCCCGCCTCGCCCCGGCGCCGAAAGCTAGCGGTCTGAGCGAGCTGTGCGACGGCTCGGGACCATCGTTGGCGACCGTGACCGGGCCATAACGGCTGGAGAACGTGCGCCGTTGCCGCCAGCCGACGCCGAGGGCTCGGATGAGTGCTTCGGGTGCAGCCGATTCGCTCCCGGCGAGCACACCCGAGTCGACATCGACCGCGAACCAGATACGGTCGTCGGAGGCCGCGGCTGGCGAGCCGGCCTGGTCGGTCCTGGCGAGCGCTGGCTCTGGCGCCTCGCTCCACCGAGCAGGATCCCCGGGCCGCGGGTCGTCCAGCTCGAACATGCTCTCGTCGCTGGCACCCACACCAAGAGGCCCCAGGTGCCGGAGCAGGTGCTGCTCGTGGTCGGTCAGCTCCGGCGTGGCATTCGGCCGCTCGCGGGTCGTGCTCGACGGTTGAGTCGACGCTTGGCGCGGCGCAGTGCGGCGCGGCGCTCCCGATCGACCGCCAGTCGTGGTTCGCCAGGCCTCGAGCTCGAACCTCCCGCCCGGAAGCGCCCGGAAGCGCCTTGCGCGAAGAGCCCGGGCTACGTCGGCCGGGACCTCGGGGCGCCCGGCTGAGCGGAGCAACTCTGCGCACCCCTCCGCGGACATTGCCCGGCCGCCGGCCCCGATCAGCCGTTCCAGCGCGTCGTAGAGCTGCCCGCCGAGCCACGCACCCGCGCCGCCGTCCTCCTTCAGCAGACGCGTTGTCAACGCGACAAGGTCATCGCTGCCCGTGACGAGCCAGCCGGCGATGCGCGGATCTGCCCGGTACGGCCCGGCGAGCCAGAGGAGGATCTCCGACACCCGCGAGCGGTCGCTCGCGTCCGGCGCGTCGTCGCTCCCGGCAAGGGCTGCGAGACCGCGGCTCGTCAGCAGATCGTTGGCCCGCTGCAGCGTGACGGCGACACCGACGGAACGACCCGCCCAGCACGCCGCCCAGGCGAGGTGCGGCTGTGCGGTCTTGCACGCTGCCCGCACTTCCGCCGCCGCCCGGTCTCGACATTGAGCGACCCGCGTCGGGGAGGCTCCGAGCTCGGCGGCCAGAGCCGTCAGGCTCGACCTCTGCTGGCATCCGAGTCCCGCCTCAACGAAGATCGACCGGTCCCGGTAGTCGTGGATCGACTCGACAAGTTCGAGGAGTGAGAACTCGAGGTCGAGAGCCCACGGGGCGCTGCAGGCGAGCAGGCGTCGCGCCGCGCTGGTGGCTGAGAGCGGTCCGGCGGATCCAGCGGGCTCGGCCGGCGCACCCCGTCTACCGTCGTTGTCGCCGTTGCCGTCGTTGCCCCTGCCGCCAAGGGCCTGCTCCAGCAGTCCTTCGAGCACGGGGTGCCGACGGGCCAACCGTTCAGCATTCAGCACAGCAGCGAGGTCGTCTAGCAGCACCAGCTCGGGAGAGGGCCCGGTCGGTTCGCATTCGATCACAAGAGCCGGTCCCGCGGATCGCTCGCCCAGCGTCCGAACTCCACTCACTTCGGCGAGAGTAGGCGACCCGCCGGGCGCGCCTGGGGTTCCTCTCCTCATTGCTGAACACGAGGAAGAGCGCCGGATCGCTCGAGCGCGAGTCCGCTTATATCTCGATGCCCTCAACCCGGTCGGGAACTGTGGAACGCCGCCGAGAGGTCGCCAATCGCCATGGCCGTCAACACCACACCTCCTGCACGACATCATCAGCCACAACAAGAGACTGCGACTCCGGGATCGCACACGAGTCCTGCTCCCATCACGGGATCGAAATGTGCCATGGGCGTGCCGTATTGGCAGCTGTCCAGCACATCTCAACGCTTCTACCAGTAACAATGCGTCGGGAAGGCGGGATTCGAACCCGCGACCTCAGCGTCCCGAACGCAAGGTGCACCCGTTTTCCACAGGCTGATCAGAGTGCGCAAGTGCTTGTCAGTGCCGGTTTTTACTGACCTCTGTGGACCGCCACGAACCCCGATTTACCCCTGGTTTGTGGTCTGAATGTCTGTCTGTGGTCTGCCGGACCACAGTGCCCGCTCTCAAAGCAGTTCCTCGACGGCCTGGCGAGGCGTGAGGGCCGGCGGATTGGCGTCTGGCATTTCGGTCAGGTCGTGATCGCCGCTGACAAGAGCGCAGGCCACAGCAGTCTTGGCCAGGGCCACGAGGTAGTCGTCGTTCGGGTCGCGGCTTGCTGGTGGCAGCGGAACGGTCGGGTCCGACAGCGACTCCCCGTAACGGGCCACCTCGACCACGAAGGCCCGTGCCTCTTCGAGCGTCGCGTACCGCCGAAACTTTGGGCGTTCGAGCACTCCAGCAAGCTCCGCGAGAAGTCGCGGGCACACAACGACGGCGATCTGCTCCGCGAGGACTGCCCGCCACAGAGTCGCTGGGTATCCGTCAGGGGTGATCAGCGCTCCGATCAGCACTGCTGGGTCGATGACGACCCGCTCCACCTACGAGGCAGCCTTGTCGGTTCCCCGTTCGCGGCGCATGGCCTTGAGCTCGTCGTAGGCCAGTGCCAGGGCTTCATCCTCGGACAGCGCTTGAGGAGCGTTGCGAGCCCAGACCCCCTCAACGACGCTGCGGCTGCGCCCCTCGAAGTGCACGCGCAGCGCCCGTTCGACCACCTCTGCCTGTGAGCGTCCGGTCTGGCGCGCTTCCGCGTCGGTCGCCTCCACGAGCGACTCGTCGACCTCAACCGTCATGGGGCGCTTGGCCATGTCTCCATCATGCCAAACGTGGCCCAACGTGAATACGGCTCTTTGTGGATGGTGAGCGCGTAGCACTCCGACGATCGATTTCGCACGCTCCCATACACCGACCGCGGCCGCCCGAGCGAAGTGACGACCGGGACCACAGATCGTCGCGACGCCCAGGCGCGACGTGAGGCGTGGCTTCGCGATCACGCCGACGAGGCGTTTGTGGTCTGTGTATGTTCCGCCGGCCCCTGTGGACGACAAAAAGGGCCGCTGAACTGGTCGGGAAGGCGGGATTCGAACCCGCGACCTCAGCGTCCCGAACGCTGCGCGCTAACCAAGCTGCGCCACTTCCCGGCGGGCCCATCTGCTGGGCCGTCTTGCGGTCGGCCGATGCCGACCACCGCCACGGTCCAGGTTCTCAGCGGGCACCTTCGCCGCTTATCGTAGTCCCCGGAGCCTGCACGACCACCTTGTCGATGCGGCGCCGGTCCATGTCGGCAACGCGGTAGGTCCAGCCGTCGCGCACGATGCGATCGCCCTCCGCCGGGATGCGCCCGAAGGCGTCGAAGAGGAACCC
>JBOGHY010000171.1:0-7335 GCA_050742375.1 Acidimicrobiales bacterium
CGGTGAAGATGCGAGCGAGCGGTCGTGGCCGGGATTCCGAGCACCTCGGCTGCCTCCGCGATGCTGAGCTCCTCCCACACGACGAGGAACAGGACTTCTCGTTGTTCTGCTCGCAACCGGGAAAGCACGTCTCGCAAAGCCGTCCTGCCGTCGATTCGCTCATTCACTGTTGGCCACGGGTCGACCGTCGGCGCGTCGATCACGTCGGGCATGAGGTCCTCGTCTGGACGGGTGCGCCAGAACCGGCGAACGGTGTTCAGTGCGACGCCAAACAGCCACGGACGGGCGTTCGGACGTGATAGGTCGTAGGTGCTCCGGGAGCGGAACGCCGCGATCCACACCTCGGACAGAACGTCTTCCGCGGCTGCTAGGCCGACTCGACGGACGACGAACGAAGAGATCGCACCCGTGTGACGGCGGACGAATTCGACGAACGCGTCGTCGTCGCCCTCGAGCGACCAACCGATCAGCTCGGCGTCGCTCTTCACGGCCTCATTCATTCGCGACGTGTCCCACACTGTGTACTTGTCCCGCGCGGTCATCACGCGTTGCAAGTCTCAGCCGCGAGCGGGCCAAGGTCTCCCGGGCTATGAGGCGGTGCGCCGACAGCGACCGGGTCACGGGCGGCGGCTCGCTGCGAACGGCAGCGCCAACGGGGCGAGCTCGTTCCAGCGGGGCCGGCGAAGGGTGCCCGTAGCATGTGGTAGATGGAACGCGTAGATCTGGCCGTTGCCGGCGGAGGCGTGATCGGGCTCGCCTCGGCCTGGCGCTGCGCCCTCGCGGGTGCGTCGGTGGCCGTAGTCGACCCCTTCTTCGCCGGCAAGCGCCCCCAGCCGCTCCCGGCTTCGCTGGCGGCGGCCGGGATGCTCGCCCCAGTCACCGAGGCCCACTACGGCGAGGAGGACCTGGTCGAGCTCAACCTCCGCTCGGCCGAGCTGTGGCCCGCCTTCGTCGGTGAGCTCGAGACAGCCTCCGGCACCGAGGTCGGCTACCGGCGCGAGGGGACCCTGGCGGTCGCCTTCGACGCCGGGGACCGGGCTGCGCTCGAGGACTTGCACCGCTTCCAGCGGTCCCTCGGTCTCGACAGCACCTGGCTCGGGCCGCTTGCCTGCCGCTCGCTCGAGCCGGTGCTGGCGCCGTCGACCCGGGGAGGCCTCCTCGTCCCGGGCGACCACCAGGTCGACCCCCGCCGCCTCGTCGCCGCCCTCATCGCCGCCTGCCGGGCGTCGGGGGTGCGTCTCGTCGCGGCTGCGGTCTCGGAGATCCTCGTCTCGGGCGGAACATGCGGCGCCTCGTCCGGTGGCGCCTCGGCCGGCGGCCTCCGACTGACGGACGGAACCGACATCGTCTCTTCCAGCACTTTGCTCGCCTGCGGGTGGCGCTCGGGTGGTATCGCCGGCCTACCCGAGCACGCGCGCCCTCCCGTGCGCCCGGTGAAGGGCCAGATCCTCCGCCTGCGGGCCTCGCCACAGGTGCGCCTTCCCTCGCACAACCTGCGGGCGATCGTGCAGGCGAGCTCGATCTACGTGGTCCCGCGCCGCGACGGCGAGGTGGTCGTGGGCGCCACGGTCGAGGAGAAGGGCGAGGACGCCGAGGTGACCGCGGGCGGGGTCTACACCCTGCTTCGCGACGCCCGCTTGCTCGTGCCGGGCCTAGACGAGGCCACCCTCGCCGAGTGCGCCGTCGGCCAGCGGCCCGGCTCGCCCGACAACCGCCCGCTCATTGGCGAGGGCGGGATCGACGGCCTCGTGGTCGCCACCGGCCACTACCGCAACGGCATCCACCTCACTCCGGTCACCGCCGAGATCGTGAAGTCCCTCGTCTGCGGGCCGGGCGCTCCTCAGTGGGCCTCCCCGTTCGACCCCCGGCGCTTCGCCAGGGCGTCGCTGGGTCGCTCATGATCCGAGGTGCCAACGCGTCCGGGGCCGGCCAGGCCCGCCAAGACGTGGTCGCCGTCGTGAACGGAGGGTCGTGCCATCTGCCGGCCGGGGCTACGGTCGAGGATGTGCTGTCAACGCTCTCCTCGGCCCGTGCCGGCGTCGCCGTGGCAGTGAACGGCGAGGTAGTACCGCGAGCTCTATGGGCAAGGACGACCATCGCCGCCGGCGACCACGTCGAGGTGCTGACCGCCGCACAGGGGGGCTGAGGGTGCCGCCCGAAGGTGCCGGTCCGTCCAGCCACGCCGCCGGGGAGATGCCGGTAGACCCGTCGAGGTTGGCGGGAGCCGGTTTCGGCGAGCTCGAGATCGGCGGCGAGCGGCTCGGGTCGCGCCTCATCCTCGGTAGCGGGGGCATCGCCAGCATGGACGTCCTCGCCGGCGTCGTGGCGGCGTCAGGAACCTCTCTCGTGACCGTGGCCATGCGCCGCGTCGCAACGCGGGCGCCGGGCTCGATCCTGGAGGTTCTCCGCGGCGCCGGCGTGAAGGTGCTGCCGAACACGGCCGGTTGCTTCACCGCCGCCGACGCCGTATTGACGGCGCGCCTCGCCCGCGAGGCGCTGCAGACGAACTGGGTGAAGCTCGAGGTGATCGCAGACGAGATCACCCTCCTCCCCGACCCTGTCGAGCTCCTCCCCGCTGCCGAGGAGCTCGTCGACGAGGGCTTCGTCGTGCTCGCATACACGAACGACGATCCCATCGTGGCGCGCCGCCTCGAGCAGCTCGGCTGCGCAGCCGTCATGCCCCTCGGCGCCCCGATCGGGTCGGGCCTCGGCATCCGCAACCCGCACAACATCGCCATGATCTGCGAGGGCGCCGGCGTCCCCGTCGTGCTGGATGCCGGCATAGGCACAGCCTCGGACGCCGCCGTGGCGATGGAGCTCGGCTGCGACGCCGTACTGGCGGCCTCGGCCATCACCCGCTCCCCCGAGCCCGGGCAGATGGCCCGCGCTCTGGCGCTCGGCGTCGAGGCGGGACGGCTCGCCTACCTGGCCGGCCGGATCCCGCGGCGCTACCACGCCGTCGCCTCGAGCTCCTTCGACCAGCTCGCGGAGCTGTCGCCGCCGGGGCGGTCGGCGTCGGCGGCGACCGATGGGCAAGGCGCGCCGCCGGTGCCGGTGGTACGGGGGACCTCTTTAGGGGAGCCCGCCGAGCGGTGACGGGCACTCCCCCCGTGGCGCTCACCATCGCCGGGTCGGACTCGGGGGGCGGCGCCGGCATCGCCGCGGACCTGCGCACCTTCGCCGCCCACGGAGTCTTCGGTGCCCTCGCCATCACCGCCATCACAGCCCAGGACACGGTCGGTGTGCGGTCTGTGCAGGCGGTCAGCCCCGAGATGGTGACGGCCCAGATCGAGGCCGTCTGCGACGACCTAAGACCGATGGCGGCGAAGACGGGCATGCTCGCGAGCCCCGAGATCGTAAAGGCGGTGGCGGCGCTGGCGGCTTCGGGATTACTGCCGCCCCTCGTCGTCGACCCCGTTCTCGTCGCCTCCTCGGGGGATCCGCTCTTCGACGGCATCGAGGTGCGCGACGCCTACCGCGAGCTCGTCTCGCTCGCCGGCGTCGTCACCCCCAACCTGCCGGAGGCGAGCCTGCTCGTCGGCCGTCCGATAGGCGACGTCGAGGAGATGGAGAGCGCTGCCCGGGAGCTGCAGAGCTCCGGGCCCTTCCTCGTCGTCGTGAAGGGCGGCCATCTTTCAGGCGCCGAGGCGATCGACGTCGCCTTCGACGGCCATGACGTCACCCTGCTACGGGCGCCGTGGGTCGATACCGGCAACGTCCACGGCACGGGCTGCAGCTTCTCTGCCGCCATCGCCGCAGAGCTCGCCCTCGGCCGGGAGCCGCTCGAGGCGGCGCAGCGAGCAAAGATGTACGTCCACCGGGCGATCGGCCTCGGCGCCACCTGGCACCTCGGTTCCGGCCACGGCCCGATCGACCACATGGGTGCTGCCAGGGGCCCCTGAGCGGTTGTCGGCACCGGCTCAGTCCGCGCGAGCAAGGCTCTTCGGCGCCCCGAAGGGCCAGAGCACCTCGGGCACGGCCACGGCGCCGGAGTAGTCCTGGTATGTCTCGACGAGAGCGACGAGCCAGCGGGCGGTCATCGCCGTCCCGTTCAGGGTGTGCACGACGGCAAGGGATCGATCCTTCTTGCGCATTCGGACATTGAGGCGGCGGGCCTGGTAGTCGGTCGTGTTCGAGCAGGAGGTGATCTCCCGGTAGCGCTTCTCGCTCGGGATGTAAGCCTCGATGTCGTACTTCTTCGCCGCCGGGGCGCCGAGGTCGCCCGCCGCCGAGCACACGACCCGGTAGGCGAGGCCGAGACGACCCACGAGCTCCTCCTCGATCGACAGCAGCCTCTCGTGCTCGTCTTTCGAGGTCTCCGGGGCGCAGAAGACGAACATCTCGACCTTGTCGAACTGGTGCAGCCGTATGACGCCGCGGGTGTCGCGCCCGGCGGCGCCCGCCTCCCGACGGAAGCACGTCGAGTAACCGGCATACAAGAGAGGAAGCTCGTCGCCATCGAGGATCTCGCCTTGATGGATGGCGGCGAGAGCCACCTCTGAGGTCCCGGTCAGATAGAGGTCGTCGCGCTCGATCCGGTACAGGTTCACCTCCTCGGTCGGCAGGTAGCCGGTGCCGTACATAGCCTCCTCGCGCACGAGCACAGGTGGGAGCACCGGCTCGAAGCCGATGGCGACGAGGTGGTCGAGGGCGTAGCGGTACATCGCCAGCTCGACGAGCGCGAGCGGGCCCCGCCGGTAGCAAAAGCGCGATCCCGACAGGCGCGCCCCGCGCTCGAGGTCGAAGCCGCCGAGGGACGAGTGGTCCCGGAGCGGGAAGCCGAAGCTCGGGGGCTCGCCCACCCGCCGAAGCTCGACGGCGTCGTCCTCGCGCTGGCCGTCGGGCACGTCGTCGAGGGGCGGGTTCGGCACCTCGCCCAAAAGGTCGTCACGGCGCCCCGAAACCTCGTCCAGCGTCGCCTCGAGGCGGTGGAGGTCGTCTTTCACCGCCTGCAGGGCGGTCAGCTGCTCGGGCGAGGGCTTGCCCCTCGGGCGGCTGCGGGCTCGCAGCTCGTCCACCTCGGCAGTGAGCCTGCGCCAGTCCTCGTCGATCGACAGCAGTTCGTCGAAGAGCCTTCCCGCTCCTTTTCGCTCGAGCGAGCGGCGCAGCCTGTCCGGCTCGGCGCGGGCGAGGTGGATGTCGATCATCGGGCGACAGCCTACGGGAGCGGCACCGGCAGACCCCGGGCCGCCCGCGGCCCGCACGGCTCAGCGGCGGCGCTTCTTGCGCGGTCGTGGGGCAGGGCGCTGGGGCGAGGACTGCTTGTGCGAGACGGGGGCCGACCGGGCGGCCGGCGTGTTGGGTGACGAGCCGGCTTTTGAAGGGGGGCCGCCACCGGCACCGAGACGCTTTGGCGGAGTGCCGACTTGAGCGACCTCGGAGACGTCGCTCAGGCCGTCCATCTCTTCACTTTTCATGTTGCCATTCCCGCCTTGGGGGGCCGGACCGGCGGCTCTCGGGCGGAGCGGCCCGGAGCGCCTCGCCGCTGCGGTGGCGGTGGCGGTGGCCTCCTCGATACGTCCGGCTGTCGCCCCACGAAGACGACGGCCGCCTCTTTGGCCGACTCTGCCGTCGCGCTCCTCGATGAGCCCACCGGCCACGGCTTCCGGGCTTAACAGCTGCTTGGCGCTGCCGCGGGCCTCGAGCCGCATGCGGATCTGGGTGTAGCGGCCCTCGCCCTCCTTCAGCATCGCCACGATCGGCGAGGCGATGAATATCGACGAGTAGGCCCCCGAGGCGAGGCCGATCACGAGCGCCAGACCGAAGTACTCGAGCGTGGTGGCGCCGAGCACGTCGGCCCCGAGCACGAGCACGGCCAGGATCGGCATGATGGCCACGAGGGAGGTGTTGATGGAGCGAGCAAGGGTCTGGTTCATCGACAGGTTCACCAGGTCCGTGATGGTGAGCTTGCCGCTCGCACCGATGCTCCCCTTTGCGTTGTCTCGAACCCGGTCGAAGACGACGATCGTGTCGTAGAGGGAGTAGCCGAGGATCGTGAGGAAGGCAACGACCGTATCCGGCGTGACGAGGAAGAACGTGAGCGAGTAGATCCCGACGGTGACGAGGATGTCATGCGCCACGGCCACGATGGCCGCCAGCGCCATCTTCCACTCGAAGAAGAGCGATATGTAGATGGCTATGAGTATGAAAAAGACGATGAGGGCGATCCCGGCCTTCTGGGTGATCTGGCTCCCCCAGGTCGGGCCGACCTGCTCGATCGAGACGGAGTTCAGGCTCGAGTGGTGCGTGAGGTGGGCGAGGAGCCGCTGAACGGTGGCCACCTCCGCCGTGCTCACCCCCTTGCCGGTGCTCGGAAGGCGCGCCTCCACCTGGAGCGTCTCGTGGCTGCCGGTGCCGAGCAGGGTGATCGTGGCCCCACCGAAGCCCGCCGGGCTGATGGCGGTGCGCGCCTGGGTGACCGACACCCCGTTCGCCGGCACCTGCCAGGAGGTCCCGCCGAGGAATTCGATGTCGAAGTTGAGGCCGCGCGTGCCAAGAGAGATGACCCCGGCGAGGATCACGAGCCCCGAGATCGTGAACCAGATCTTCCTACGGCGGACGAAGTCGAAGCGTGTCTGGCCGTAGTAGAGGCGCTTGAAGCCGCTCGCCCGCCGCTGCTCCTCGGGCGGCGCCGGCGCCGGCGCCGTGATCGTCACCCACCCTCCTCGGCGTACCTGGCGGCGAGCCCGCGGGCGATGCCGAAGCCGCGGGCCTCGGTGAAGATGCGGTTGCGCCCGAGAATGATCACGAGGGGCCGCGTGAAGAAGTAGGCCGTCGCAACGTCGATGAGCGTCGAGAGCCCAAGCATGAAGGCGAAGCCCCGCACCGCGCCCACCGACAGCAGCCACAGCACGAGGGCGCCGATGAACGAGACGGCATCGGCCGAAAGGATCGTGCGGTAGGCGCTACGGAAGCCCTTGTCGACCGACGAGCGCACGGAGTGGCCCGCCCGGACCTCGTCTTTTAATCGCTCGAAGTAGACGACGTAGGAGTCGACGGTGATGCCGACCGAGACGATGATCCCCGTGATCCCCGACAGGGTCAGCGCCAGGCTGCTCGTGTAGCTCAGCTCGGTGAGGATCGAGTACAGGAGGGCGGCCCCGACCCCGAGGCCGAGCACCACGACCAGGCCGAGGGCCCGGTAGTAAAGGATCATGTAGATCATCACCACGAGGATCCCGCCGAGCCCGGCGAGCAGCCCGGCTCTTAGGTCGGCCTGGCCGAGGGTGGCCGAGAGGGTGTTGATGTTGCCTGTCTTGAAAGTGATGGGCAGCGACCCGTACCGCAGCTCCAGCGCCAGGTGGGACGCCTGCGACGCGGTGAACGACCCGGAGA
>JBOGHY010000172.1:0-10125 GCA_050742375.1 Acidimicrobiales bacterium
CCCGAACGCCAATTACGGCTCGTCGAACTACGACTCGGTGCTCGATGCCTCCGGTGAGGTGGTGGGGCTGTCGATGTTCACCGGCTACAGCGCCAACGAACGCCGGGCTCTCTCGCTCGCCACGGTCAACCCGGGGATCGAGATCGGCACAGAGCTCACCCTCCTCTGGGGCGAGCCCGGCGGCGGAACGAAGAAGATGACCGTCGAGCCGCATCGCCAGGCCGAGGTGAGAGTGCTCGTGGCCCCGGCACCCTACTCAGAGCCGGCGCGCCTCACCTACCACGGCGGCTGGCGCACTCGCTCGGCCTGATCCACACGGCGCCCGAGCCAGGCGAACCGGGGCTCGGACGGATAGCGCCTCAGAGGGTGATGGTGTCGCCGCCGAAGCGTCGCTTGCTCAAGAGGCGCGAGATGACGACGGCGATCACGAGGATGGCGCCGTAAAAGACCTGCTGCACCCAGTCCTGGGCCCCGAAGAGCTGGAAGCCCGAGACGCCGGAAGCAAGGAAGTAGACGGCGATCCCGGCGCCGATGGCGTTGAAGCGCCCCGGCTGGATCGCCGTGAGCCCGAGGAAGGCTGCCGCGTACGCCGGTAGCAGCAAGAGGTCCCCGGTGCCGGGACTCGCCGAGCCGGTCGTCCCGACAAAGAGGATCCCCGAGATCGCAGCCACCAGCCCGGCGATCGAAAAGCCCCACATCCTCGACAGGTCGACCCGGAACCCGCTCAGGCGGGCGACCTCGCGCGACTGGCCGACGAAGAGCGACCGCTGGCCGAAGGGGGTGAAGGTGAGCACGTACCACATGACAAGCATGATCACGACGCCGACGTAGAACTCGACCGGGATGCCGAACCACTGGTCCAAGAAGACGTACTGCTCGAGTCGCGGCGCCACCCCGGTCACGGTCTGCTCGTTCGAAAGCCACTCGACGATGCCAGAAAAGACTGTGCCGGTGCCGAGCGTGATGATGAACGAGTTGGTGTTGAACCTGATGACGAAGAGGGCATTTGCGAGGCCGGACACAAGGCCCGTGGCGAGCCCTATGAGGCAGCACCACCAGATCCCCACCCCGTGCTCGACGTTGAGCACCACCACCACCATCGAGACGAGGTTCGAGATGGCGCCCACCGACAAGTCGATGTCCCCGTTCGTGAGCGGCAGCAGGAGCGCCATCGTGAGGACGAAGAGCACCGCCTGGGCGCCGGCGATGTTGGAGAAATTGGCGCCCGTGAGAAAGCGGCTCGGCTCGGCCGCCCCGAAGCCGACGACGAGAAGGACGAAGGCGAGCGGCAGCATGCTCGCCTCGAGGAACCGCCCGTAGGCGAAGCGCTGCGCCGGCCGCTCGGTGCCCGGTCCTTGGCCTGAAGAGGACTCGTCTGTGAAAGTGGCGGCGTTCGTCGTTCTGGGCGTCGCCATCACGGCCCCTCAGGCTCCGGCTGCCGCCGGGACGCTCTGGGCGGCGTAGACCTCGGCCGTGATCTGGTCCCGGCTCATCGGCCTCGCCGCCAGCTCTGAGACGACGGCGCCCCCCGCGCAGATGAGGAGGCGGTCCGAGACGGCCGCCAGCTCGTCGAAGTCGGTGCTCACCCACAAAATCGCGATCCCGTTGTCGGCGAAGCGGCGCATCATGGCGTAGACGTCCGCCCGCGTCGCCACATCGACGCCCTGGGTCGGCTCGTGCAGCAGCAGCACAGCGGGGGGATGCTCGAGCCAGCGAGCCAGCACGACACGCTGCTGGTTGCCGCCCGAGAGCGAGGCGAGGCGGGCCTTGGGGCGCGGGGGGCGGACCCCGAAGCTGTGGCAGCGCTCGGCCGCAGTGCGGCGGAGCTGTCCCCGGGCGAGGACGCCCTTTCGGAAGTAGTCGCTGAGCACGAGGGACATGAGGTTCTCCGAGACGTCGAGCTGCATGGCGACGCCCTGGGCCTTGCGGTCAGCCGGCACGAGGGAGAGACCGAGCGTCCGGGCGCGTCGCGGGCTCAGACGGGCCAGGTCCTCCACCCGTCCGGCGACCTCGATCCTCCCCGTGCAACCCGCAAGAGCGCCGAAGAGCGCGTAGGGCAGGTCCTCGGCGCCCGAGCCGAGGAGGCCCGCCACCCCTACGATCTCGGTCGCCCCGAGCGAGAAGCTGGCGCCGGCGAGACGTCCTCCGGCCACGTTCTCGGCCCGGAGGACCGGGCCCGTCGAGGCGGAGGCGAGCGCCCCCGGCGCGCCCGGCGCGCCCGGCGCGCCCACAAGCTCCGGGGCAGCTTCGGCGGGCTCGTGGGCTCGCCCTCTCGTGCCCATCGCCGGCGACCTTCCGCCAAGACGGTGCCCGGAGATCAGCTGGACGAGGTCCTCGTCGGTCGTCTCGGAGATGACGACGTTTCCCGAGAGCGCCCCGTCGCGCAGCACCACCGCCCGGTTGGCGATCTGGCGCACGGCGGTCATGTCGTGCGACACGAAGAGCACCGCCGTGCCGCCGCTGGCCACGCGGCGCACCAGGTCGAAGAGGAAGGTCTTCTCGCCCTCAGGCAGAAAGACGGTCGGCTCGTCGAGCACGAGGATGCCGCTCGCCCCGGCACCGGGCGTTCCCGCAACCGGCGCGGCGGCGCCGCCCCGGAAGGCTCGAAGGTCTTCGGTCGCCCGCACGATGGCGAGGAGCGCCTGGTCGGTCGGTCGGAGCTCCCCCACGACGGCGTCTGGGTCGAGGTCGACGTGGTAGGAGTCGAGGATGCGTCGCGCCTGGCGGCGCTCGGAGCGCCAGCCGATCGGCCACAGGGCTCGCCTCCCCGCGGCCGTCCTCCGCCCGACGAGGAGGTTCTCGACGACGCGAAGACCGGGAGCAAGGCCGAGATCCTGGTAGACGAAGCTGAGCCCGAACTGGCGGTAGCGCCCGTGGGGAACCGGGAGGGGGACGTCCTGGCCGAGCACCTCGAGGCTCCCCCCAGGTTCTGGGACGTGGAAGCCGGAGAGGATCTTGACGAGCGTCGACTTGCCCGAGCCGTTCTCGCCGAGCAGGGCGACGACCTCGCCCTGCTCGATGGCGAGGTCGACCCCGGCGAGCGCCACCGTGGCCCCGAAGCGCTTGGTAAGGCCTCGGGCCCGCAACGCCGGGGGGGCGCCGTCGGAGTCCCGCAGTGTCACGGCCCGTGGTCGCTCATGGCGCCCCCGGGTCTCCCGCCGGCGTCATCCCTTCACGCCCCACAGGTGGTCGAAGCCGGCGACGAACTTGCCGTAGCCCTCGTTGCCGTAGGTGCCACCCGGCCCGAAGAACTGCGAGACGTTCGAGGGGACCCAGAAGCGGTTCGGGTCGAGCTCTTTTGCGACCGAGGCCGACGCATGGCCCGTCACGAGCCGGATCACCTGGTCCATCGCCTCGTAGGCGTCCCACATCTCGTCCGGCCCGGGATCGGCGGCGATGATCGGGTTCTTCACCTCCATGAGCTTCTCGACCGAACGGCCGCCACCCCAGCTGTAGAGCTTCAGTCCGGGCCGGTGGGCCTGCTCGATGGCCGCCTGGGCGAAGGCCGCCATGCCGTCGAAAGCGACGAAGACGGCGTTTATGTCGGGGTGGGCGAGAAGCGCAGAGGAGACGTCGCCCTGGGTCGAGGTGGCCCAGTTCTGCACGGGGACGTTGACGGTGGCATCCACCGAGCAGCCGGAGGTGCAAAGAGAGCTGACGGCGCTCTTCACCGCCGCCTCGGCGGCCGGGCCCTGGATGACCGAGGAGCTCGTCACCATGAGAGCGTGCAGCGCCTTGCCGTGCAGTTGCAAGAGGGCATCGGCGACGTCGTCGCGCATGCCGCCGGCGACGTCGACGGCCGTCTCTCCGTCGAGACCGCTGTAGTTGGTGGTCTCGTTGTAGTTGCCGTCGACCACCTTCAGGCCGGCCTTGTGGGCGGCGGTGAGCTGCGGACCGACGGCGCCGGGGATCACGCCGCACAGCATGACTACGGCGGCGTCATGGGCGGAGGTGGCGTCCTGGATCGCTGAGACCCACTCGGTTGGCACGCCCGAGTCGTGAAAATTGGTCACATTCATGCCGAGCTCTTTCGCCAGGGCGGCGAAGTCGTCCGCCTGGGCGTTGCAGGCGTCGATCTCGTTGTTGATCGGGAAGACGAGGACCGACTTGCCCTTCATGGCCGAGGCGCTCACGGCCGGCCCCGGCGCGCTGTACTGGGGCACCTTCTCGGCCGCAGAGACGATGGCGCTTAGAGACGACGAGGACGCCGAAGCCGACGAGGTCGACGTGGTGACCGACGAGCTCGTGGTCGGCGGGGGCACGGCCGAGCTGCCGCACGCGGCGAGGACGAGACAGCTCGTGAGGACGGCGGCTCCGACGGTCAGCTTTCGCCGCAGCCCGGAGTCGCCCCAACGCCTGTGGTTTCCTGTGTTCATTCATGCCTCCTTTGCTCGGTGGCTGCACCGCCGCCGCGAAACCGCTGGCGCGGACGCCGCTGGCGCCGGTCCATCACCGGGAGCCGGGTGGCTCCGGGCGCTGCAATCGTATGCGGGTGGAAGATTGCCCGCATGGCCCCCGAGCTTCGAAACTGGCCGGTCCCAGGCGACGTCGAGCTCGGGGGCTTCCCGAGAGCCTCGAAAGGTCAGGAGGAGAGGGTGAGACGGAGGCGCTGGGCCGCGGCTCGTGGGGACTCGGCAAGACCAGCGTCGAGGAGCTTGGCGTCAGCGCTCACCAGGGACACTCCGAGCGACTGAGCCGCAGCTACCCAGCAGGCGTCGTAGAAGGTGAGCGCATGGGCCGCCCCGACAATGGCCGCTTCTCGGAACCAGGCAGCCGCCATCGCAAGCGGGGCACCACAAATGACCACGAGGTCGTCGAGCTGGTCGGCGACGTCGGATCCGTTCCAACCCAGCGCCCGGAGAAGAACGTTACCGACCTCGTAGATCGCGAGGTCGATGACACGAGCGACGACGTCGTCTCGTCTCGTTGCATCGAGAATGGCGCGTGCCTCGGCAACTTGGGACTCGCCCTCGCTGTGAAACCACTTGAGGAGGACGGACGTGTCGACAAGGAGCGTCGTCACTTACGCCTGTCTCGGTCCTTACGGACGAGATCGGCGGCTTCGAAGCGTCCGGCGGCTTCGAACCGTCGCTCGGAACGGCTGATGGCCTCGTCCACGGCGCCACGATCAGGCCGAGCGAGCTCGCGTTGGGCGGCAGCAGCGAGCAGCGCGCTCCGGCTGATGGATCGTCGGCGGGCCTCGGCGTCGATCTCGTGGATCAGTTCCTCGGGCAAGGACACCATGACTTTGGACATACCATGATTATATCCACGAGTACTGCTCTAATTCATGGTTCCGCGTGCGGCCGGTGCGAGGTCGCCCGGCGCATCGTCGACCGCCGCGGTGGTGCGCCTCGGGTGAGCGGCGCCGGCCCTCAGCCGTGAAAGCGCGCCCTTGTCACCTGGCCGCTTCGGATGGTGACGACCGATGCCACGCCGCCGTCTCCGCCGATGACGCGGTAGTCGCCTGCTTCCAGGCTCGGAAACACCGCGGCGACGACCTCGCCGACGAGCGTCGAGCGCCGCAACAGGGCGACATGCGTGCGCCGCCCCGGGCTGGCGACGGGTTCGACCTCTACCTCGACCCCTGCGAAATCCCCTCCTGATTCGAGCACGAGCGCTCCGGCACCCTCGCCCACCTCGACGAGGGTCGCAGAGCCGCCGCTCTCGTGGCGCTCGCTCACGCCGTCTTCGACGGGGTGTAGAAGCCGCTGTGAGGAGCCTCGAGGTACGGGTAGGTCGAGGTGACGTCGACGCCGATCTGGCCCAGCGTCTCGGGAGTGTACTTCGCCGGGTCGATCACGTCGAAGATGGCGCCGGCCGCCGCGTCGGGCTTGTACTTCGGGTCGACGAGGGCATAGGTCACCCCGGCAATGGCTCGGAGCTCGATCGTCGTGACGTCGTCGAAGACCCTCCGTCCGTTCGGGAAGCCGGCTGGGTCGCCGCCGAGGAGCCCGAGCACGCTTGGCTTGTTCGCGGGTGGGATCGCCACGTTGAGGCGCAACTCGTCTGCCTGGGTGCTGCCCGTGTAATTCTGGAAGCCCGGGACGACGCCCTTCGGGATACCGGTCAGAAGGATCGCCACGAGGTCGGCGCGGGGAGTCGACCCCAGCTTGGCCAGGTTCGGGAAGACGCCCGGGTAGAGCACCGGGAGGAGCGCGGCCAGGCCGGGCTGCTCGTAGAAGGAGACGAAGGCGCTGTCGCCGCTCGGGGCCTGTGTGTTCCAGGTGTCCTTCTGGCCCATCGGGATAACGACCTCGTTGATGAGCGGCTCGCCGAGGCGCGAGACCTGGACGAAAGGTCCGGCCTGCGAGCCGACGACGCCGCCGCCCGGGGAGACCGAGCCCTTCTGTCGGCTGGCAGAGGTCCAGACGCCGATCGTGGCCGCCGGGTCGTCGACGCTCGTCGGCCGGGTCCCGTCGGCCGTCAGCATGCTGATCGGCACCTGGATGCAGATCGAGTGGACGTTGGCGGTGGCGAGCGGGTTGACGCCCGCTGCGGCCTTCATCGGGATGAGTTGGAGGTTCTGGAACGGCCGCAGGTCGCCGAGGTCGAAGATGGACCCTAGGTCGACGTAAAAGGCGTCCTTTCTCTGGCCGCAGAAGACCATCTCGCCCGTCTTCAAGGTGGTGGTCGCCTGGCGAGCCAGGAGGCGGTAGTCAGGGATGGACCGGGGCCCGACGTTGCAGGGCGGGCACGGGACGTTCGTCGCGAGCACGTTCGTGCCGTGCGAGTCGACTCGAGTCACCGAGTAGAACTGCTTGCGGTTCCAGTTCGAGCTCGAGATGCTCTTGATCTGGCCGACGTTGTAGAGAAAGGTGTTCGGGTCCCCTACGACGGTGCTGAACTGGAATTGGTAGGTGACGTCGGCCACCCCGTCGCCGTTGTTATCGACGTTGATCTCGTAGAGCACGTCGTCGCCGAACTCGTAGAAGTTCGGTCCGCCCGCCGGCGCCTCGAGCGGGATGTAATTGGCGATCATCGTCACGGTCGACGGTTTGTCGGGGCTGACGAAGGCGTAGAGGTCGGTGCTGTCGGCGACGGGATCCTTTGAGATCTCCGGTGCCTCGCGGTGCGATGACATGGCTGTAGCTCTCCTATCTCGTCGCTCAGGACGCGGCTCGGTTGAGGCGGTGGACAAGCTCAGGGTCGTGAACAGTGATCTCTCTTGTCCCCACGAGCAGGTGGGCCTCGCTCTTGGTGACGTCGGGCACGTGCACGATGAGCGCCTCGCCCTCGAGCCCCCTGGTCTTGGCGCCGGCTCCCGGCTTGACGACGTTGGACCGCTGCCGGGCGGAGCTTGCGCCCTTTCCTGACAGCTTCTTCGGAACGACGGCCATGGCTCCCGCCGCGGCGGCGGCTACGCCGCCCTGCTTGAGAAACGTCCGGCGAGAGATCTCGCTCATCGGCTCTCCTCCTTGCTCTGCCGGGACGGCCGTCCCGGTCCAATGCACTCTCCGGTGCCGCCGGACGAAGCGGATGACGACCAGACGGCGGGCGGGCGACAAGCGGGCGGGCGACGGCCGCCGCCGCCAAGACCGCCATGTCCCGGCAGCGGCGGCGGCTACCTTGCCGACATGGTCGTCCGGGAGGCCCTCCGCAGCGACGTAGGCGAGCTCGCGGCGCTCATCTGCGAGCTCGCCGACTACGAGCACCTCCGCCACGAGGTGATCTGGGAGCCAGCAGAGCTCGAGGAGGCGATCTTCGGTCCGCGCTCGCCCGCGAGGGTGCTGATCGCCGAGTGCGACGGCCAGGTGGCCGGCTTCGCCCTCTACTTCGAGACCTTCTCTACCTTCCTCGGCCGCTCCGGCATCTGGCTCGAGGATCTCTTCGTGCGGGGACCCTTCCGGAGCCGGGGAGTGGGGCGTGAGCTGCTCGGGCGCCTGCGGGAGCTGACTGACGGCCGCGTCGAGTGGAACGTCCTCGACTGGAACACCGACTCGATCGCCTTCTACGAGCGCCTCGGCGCCCGGGCAGTTCGGGGATGGACGACGTATCGTTGGACGCTTCCCGAGGAGCGAGCCTGACCGATCCCGGGGCCTGGCTATGACCGCTGTCCGCCTCGTCCTCCTCGCCCTCGCCGTCGCAGGAGCAGTGGCGAGGCCGCGACGACTGCCGGCCTTCGCCGCCCCCGTGGTCTGCGCCCTCGTCGCCCTCGGCGCCGGCGCGACGAGCCCCGACGGTGCCCGGAGCGCCCTTGCGCCTTTGGTCGATCCGCTCGCCTTCCTCGCCGCCGCCCTTCCCCTGGCGGCGCTGCTCGACCGGCTCGGCTACTTCGAGCGCCTCGCCGGTCTCATCGCCGGCTCCCGGGCGGCGCGCAACCGCGACGACCGCACGGGCGGCGGACCAGACGAGGCCCTTGACGCCGGCCCCGGCGACCGGCTCACGGCCGGGCTGTGGGTGCTCTCGGCCGTCACGGTCGGGCTTCTCAACCTGGACGCCGCCGTCGTCCTTCTCACCCCCCTTTACGTGCGCGTCGCCAGGGCGCGGGGCGCGTCGGCGCGTCGCCTCGGCTTCCAGCCGGTCGTGCTCGCCCTCATCGCCTCGAGCTTCCTCCCGGTGTCGAACCTCACCAACCTCATCGCCGCCAGCAGCGCCCGCACCAGCGCTGGGCCGATCGCCTTCCTCGCCCACCTCGGTCTTCCGGGCCTCGCCGCCTGCACCGTCGGCTACCTCTGCTACCGCCGGGCCGGCCTCGGGCGGAGCCGGGAGGACGACCCCCGAGCGCCGGACAGCGAAGCCAGGCCGGCACCCGCGCCCAGACTCGCATCGGCGCCCGGGCCGGCACCGAGGCCGGCACCGGCACCCGCGCACGTGCTCCTCCTCGGAAGCGTCCTCGTGGGCCTCGTGGTCGCCGGCTTCGTCGCCGGGCCGTCCTTCGGCGTCGCCGAATGGGAGATCGCCCTCGGCGCCGACGTCATCTTGGTGGCCGCCACGAGGAGCGTGCCGCTGCGGGCGGTGCCCTGGCAGACGATCCTTCTCGCCGCCGGCCTCGGCGTGCTCGCCGCCGCCGCCGTCAGGGATCTCCCCCTCGCCTCGGTGCTGAGCGGCTCGGGACCGCTCTCCGAGCTCAAGATCGCCCTGGCTTCCGGCGCCGGGGCCAACCTCGTCAACAACCTGCCGGCCCTCCTCGTCTCGCTCCCCTTCGTGGTCCACCACCACTCGGCCGCCTGCGGGCTGTGGCCCCTCCTGCTCGGGGTGAACATGGGCCCGTGCCTGCTCGTCACCGGGTCCCTAGCGAGCCTGCTCTGGCTCGACTCGATGCGCCGGCTCGACGTCCGAGTCGGCGCCCGCCAGTTCCTGGTGGCCGGCGTGCGGATCGGGCTGCCCGCCTATGCCGCCGGCCTCGCCGTGCTCCTCGCCCTCTCGCCGGTCCTCGGCTGCGGCTAACGCGGCGGTCGCATCGTCGCTCCTCGGGGGCCGCAGAAAGGAGCTTCGACGACTAGCGCCCGAGCCGGTCCCTGAGCTCGTCGAGCACGCCGTCCTCGACTCGCAGATCCCCCGCCCCGAGCCCGATCGAGAGAGCGGGTGGGCAAGCACGACGAGGGCTCCCGAGGCTTTGGCGGCCGAGATCGCCTCGCCGGCGGCGACGCTCGCCTTCCGACATAGGCAGGTCCACCCTTTGGCGAACAGCCCTTCGAACGCCGCCTCGTACCCCGAAACGACCCCCCTCTGGCTCAGCACGGGCGCGAAGTGCGGCCTCCCGGACTGCCCCGCCCCGCCCGGTCCCCCGGATGTCGTGGCTCGGGCGCTCCGCCGAGCGGCCTGGCTTGCGGCACCGACGCATTGACCGCCGCCGTCCAGGGACGCAGACTTCAAGTGGCGCTTCCCACCAACCAGCCGGAGGTACAGGTGCAGACCGTCGTCGTCGTCGGGCAAGGCTACGTCGGACTGCCCCTCGCCATGAGGGCGACCGAAGCGGGCTACGACGTCGTCGGCTTCGACACCGACGAGCGGCGGATCAAGCGGCTCTCGATCGGGGACTCCTACGTAGAGGACGTGGCTCGTCCGGTCCTCGCCGCCGCGCTCGCGAGCGGGAGGTACCGTCCGAGCACCGACGAGGCCCAGGTGGCGGACTTCGACTTCGGCGTCATCACGGTGCCGACGCCGCTCACCGACGGGAGC
>JBOGHY010000173.1:0-9910 GCA_050742375.1 Acidimicrobiales bacterium
CTGGTGCTCGTAGAACTGCGGGAGCGCCGAGCCGACCGCGGTCACCGTGAAGAGAAGGGCAGAGACCCCGACGAGGGCGTAGCGCATCGTCGGGATGCGGATGGTCGTACGGAAGTCGTCGACGAGGCCGGCGGCCATCTCGGCCACCACCTGCCGACGGCTGGGCGACCTCTTGGAGTTGTCGGAGCTTGGGCCGCGAGCCGGCTTCGTCCCCGTCCCCGGGGGCCCTGGTGTTGCCGGCATGCTCGGTGGGTCGGTCTTTGAGGGCTCCATCACCGCCTCGACAGGAAGCCCTAGATGCTCCCTGTCCGAAGACCCCCTCGAGGGCTCCTCGAGGCGCATCACCGAGAACGCGATGATCGCCCCCGGCAGGCCAACGACCAGGAATGCCGCCCGCCATCCGAGCTGGGCGGCGACGAAACCCCCAAGACCCAGCCCGAGCCCGAAGCCGATGAAAGACAGGCACTGCTGGATCGAGAAGGCTCGGCCACGCCGTCGTTGCGGGTACAAGTCGGCCAACAAGCTCGACGCGGACGGCTCGGTGAGCGCCTGGCCGAAGCCGAGAGCCGAGCGGACCCCGACAAGGGCGCCGTAGTTCCAGGCGACCGCCGTCAGCGCCGTGAGCCCCGACCACCCGAGCAGGGTGACGGCGATCCCACGGCTGCGCCGCCAACGATCCGCCAGGTACCCGGCAGGGACGCTGACCAGCCCGTTCACGATCGTGTAGCAAGAGAGCAGGAAGCCGACGCCGAGGTCGCTCAGGTGGAACGCGTGCTGTATGGGCGAGGCGGCGCCGCGGACGATGTTCTGGTCGACCTGGTCGATCATTATGACGAGGCCGAGCACCCACATGGGCCACTCGCCCGCTCCCTTCCGGGGAGGCGCCGGGCTCGGTCCGGCTCCGCTTCTCGAACGAGCCTTCCACTTGGCGGTGGTCCCGGCGTCGCCTTGCGCCGTCCCGTCGCCCTTGGCGCCGTCGGCGCCCTCGGACCCGGCGCGCTCCACGGTCCCCGGCTCGCCCACCTGGGTTACCGCTGCCCCGGCGCGACCCCGTCGAGCTCGTCGAGCTGAGCCGGTGTCGGCACGAAGTCACCGGCTCGGGCGTTCTCCTCCACCTGCTCGGGCCGGGTGGCGCCGACAATCACCGAGCCCACACCGGGCCGTGCGGCAAGCCCTCCGACCGCCAGGTCGACCAGGGTGACGCCAAGCTCGGCGGCGAGGCGGGCGAGATCCTCGATGATCTCGAAGTTGGCATCGGTCGCCTGGTCGGCGCCCCAGCCTGCGGCCAGGCGGCTCCCTGCGGGTGGTTGGCCGCCGGCACGCCACTTCCCGGTCAGAAGGCCGCTTTCGAGCGGGAAGTAGGCAAGAAGAGAGACGTCGTGTGCGACGCAGGCGGCAAGGAGCTCGCCCTCGGGAGCGCGATGCAAGAGCGAGTAGTGGTTCTGGGCTGAGACGAAACGCTGAAGGTGGCGCTCGCGGGCGGTCCAGTCGGCGTCGGCGACCTCCCACGCCGCCAGGTTCGAGGAGCCGACGTAGCGGACCTTTCCCTGGCGGACGAGATCGTCGAGCACAGAGAGCGTCTCTTCCATGGGGGTCACTCGATCGGGGCGATGCAGCTGGTAAAGGTCTATCCACTCGGTACCAAGCCTCCGCAGCGACGCCTCCACGGCTCGCATGACATAGCGACGAGAGGCGCGCGCCGAGAAGTCGGCGCCGTTCGAGCCCGCCATGTCCGAGCCGAACTTCGTCGCCAGCACCACGTCATGGCGACGCCCTTTGAGGGCCCGGCCCAGCATCTCCTCAGAGCCGCCCTTGTTCCCGTAGCTGTCGGCCGTGTCGATGAGCGTGATACCGGCGCCGAGGGCCGCGTGGACGACCGCATTCGTGTCCTCGAATCCGAGCCTGCCGCCAAAGTTGTTGCCACCGAGGCCGACGACCGACACGACGAGGCCGGAGGCGCCGAGAGCTCGGTATCGCATCGACGCCGACGCTAGGCGCGACGCGGGGGCTTTGATCGCCACCCGGGCGACCGGCTCATACGGGGAGGATCTGTGCGCGGGTGGCGGCCCGCGAACCAGACCGCGTCCGGAGCTGCGAGAATGCTCCTGGCGCAAGAGACGAGGCGACAATGAGCGAAGAGACCCGACAAGGAGCCCCGAGCACCGGTGCCGTCGGCCCCGCGACAGCCCCCGGCCCCGGCCCGCCGACCGGTCTCGGCGGTTCCCACGTCGGTCGCCGCGCGCTCCTCGGCTTCGCCGGCCTCGGCGTCGCAGGCATCCTCGTCGGCGCCAAGGTGCAGTCCGCCCTCGACGGGCCCGTGAGCAAGGTGGACTCCGCCCTCGGCGGGCTCGGGGGCATCGGCGCCCTCGTGCCCGGGAGCGACTACTTCCGCATCTACACGGTGACGGCGAGCCTTCCCGCCATCGCGCCCTCGCGCTACCGCCTGCGGGTCGACGGGCTGGTCGAGCGGCCCATGACGATCACCCTCGACGACCTGCGGGCCAGATGGCCCCGCACCAAGCTCGTGCACCTCTTCCAGTGCGTGACAGGCTGGCAGGTGCCAGATGTGCACTGGGAGGGCGTCCGCCTCTCGGCCATCCTCGACGCCGCCCGCCCACGCCCCGGTGCGACGGCTCTCCGCCTCTACTCGGGCGACGGCGTCTACACAGAAAGCCTCTCTCTTCCCCAGGCACGCCTCCCGGACGTGCTCGTCGCCGATCGCATGATCGGAGACGACGTCTCTGCCGCCCACGGGGGTCCCGTGCGGCTCTACGTCGCCCCCATGTATGGCTACAAGTCCATCAAGTGGCTCGACCGCATCGAGGTGGTCGACCGGGTCGTGCCCGGATACTGGGAGGGCTTCGGCTACCCCGTGAACGCCTGGATCGGAGGCGTGCAGCCGACGTGACGGCTGCGCCTCGTCCGTCCGGTACCCCTGTCCATGCAGTCCGGGCCGCTCGGGCTCGAGAGCGCCCAGAAAGGGTGCCGGGCGGCGAGATCAGGCGCTTCGACGGAGTCGAGCGGGCGGTGCATTGGTCGACAGCCGTGCTGATGCTCGTGTTGCTCGTCACCGGGGCGGTCCTCTACGTCCCGAGCCTCGCCCTCGCAATCGGGCACCGGGCGGTCCTCGAGCAGATCCATGTCGTGTCCGGCCTCGCCCTGTTCGGCCCCCTCGTCCTCGGCGTCGCCGGGCCGTGGCGGCGACATCTGCTCGGCGACCTTCGCCGCTTCGATCGCTGGACTCCGGTGGACTGGGCCTGGTTCCGGCCGGGTCGCGCCCGCACGGCCACCTCGGGGCGGGGCAAGTTCAACGGCGGACAGAAGGCCGAGGCGCTCCTCATCGGAGGAGGGATGGTGGCGATGCTGCTCACCGGTGTCGTGATGCGCTGGTCGCCGCCCTTCCCGAACCGCTGGGCGACGGGCGCCACCTTCGTCCACGACTGGGGCTTCTTCGCCCTCGCTCTGGCCGTCGCCGGTCACGTCGTAGTCGCCATATCGCGGCCCGACCAGTTCCGGGCGATGTTCACCGGGATGATCCCCCGCCGATGGGCGAGGACGCACGCGCCAGTCTGGCTGGACGAGATGGAGGCTTCAACGGTCGCCGGTAGTGGCGTCACAGGCCGAGCTCTTCTTGCACCTCCCCCGAGTGCTGTCCTTGAGTCGGAGGCGCCCGGCGGTAGCTGACCGGGGTTCGCGAGAAGCCCATCGGGTTGCGAACCTGTGCGTCCTCGGCCGGCGTTCCGGCCGTGCCGGATCCGGCGACGCCGGAGCCGTCGAGGCGCACGACGGGAGACAACCCGAGCTCCTCGGCGAGCCCGAAGGCCTCGGCGAGGGAGTTGACGAGCCCGGCGGGCACCCCCTCGCTCCAAAGAGCTTCGACCCAGGCCGACGCCGGCTCGCCGGACAAGGCGTCCTCGAGGAGCCGGACGAGCTCCTCCCGGTTCGCCACACGGGCAGCATTGGTGGCAAAGCGATCGTCACCGGCCATCCAGCCAAGTCCGACAACCCGAGCAAGGACGGAGAACTGGCGGTCGTTGGCCACCGCCACTATGAGGGGCCGGTCCTTTGCGTCGAGGGTTTCGTACGGGGCGATGCTCGGATGACGGTTGCCCATCTGGCCCGGCACCCTGCCCGTGGTCACGTACGTCGAGGCCTGATTGATGAGCGCCGCCAGAAGGCACGACAACAGGTTCACCTCGATCTTCTGGCCGCGTCCGGAGACGGCGCGCTCGTTCAGGGCGGCGAGGATGGCGATGGTGGCGAATTGGGCGGTGAGCACGTCGACGACAGCGACACCGACGCGGCGCGGCTCGCCGCCGGCATCGCCGGTGAGAGACATGAGGCCCCCAACCCCCTGGACGAGGAAGTCGTAGCCGGGAAGGCGCGCCCCGGCCGGGTTCGATCCGAACCCGGACACCGAGCAGTAGACGAGCCGCTCGTTCTCGCCGGCGAGCTCCTCGTAGCCGATCCCGAGGCGTTCGGCGATGCCCGGCCGGAAATTCTCGACGACGACGTCGGCACGCCGTGCAAGGGCTCTGGCGCGGGCCCGGCCCTCGTCGGTCTGCAGGTCCCACAGGACGCCCCGCTTGTTGCGGTTCAGGCTCAGGTAATAGGCGCTCTCGCCACCGACGAAGGGCGGCCCGAAGCTGCGGGAGTCGTCGCCGCCACCGGGGCGCTCCACCTTCACGACCTCTGCGCCGAGATCGCCGAGGAGCATCGTCGCGAAGGGCCCGGCAACCACGCGCGAGAAGTCCGCCACGAGGATCCCCTCCAGCGGACCTGCGCTCACCGGGCCGTCACGATCTCTTCGACGAGCTCCGCCCCAGCGGCGCTCATGGCTCTCAGCGCCTCAGTGGTCGATCTCTCCTCGACGCCGGCCGTCAACGAGACGAGCAGACGCACCCGCAAGCCGAGCTGGCAGGCGTCGAGCACGGTGGCCCTCACGCAGTAGTCGGTGGCGATCCCGCACACGTCGAGCCGTTCGATCCCGGCGTCGAGCAGCCAGCACCCGAGGGTGCTGCCCTCGGCGTCGGCTCCCTCGAACGCCGAGAAGGCGGCCCCGTCCGCCCCTTTGTCGAAGACGGCGTCCATGTGCAGGCCGGCGAGCGCCTCGTGCAGCTCGGCACCATCACTCCCCGCCCGGCAGTGCGCCGGCCACGTCGAGACATAGTCCGGGACTTCGCCCGGCGCGACAAAGTGCGACCCGGGATCGACGTGGCAGTCTCTCGATGCCAGCACCGCCGCGTAGCCCGATCCTGCGCCCCCGGCTCGGCAGGCGGCAAGCGCTGCCACCCCCTTTGCCAGCTCCCTGCCGCCGCTCACGGCGAGGGCGCCCCCCTCGCAGAAGTCGCGCTGCACGTCGACGACGAGAAGACCCCTGCGCTCTGCCGCCGCCGCCTCACGGCGGCGCGAGGATGAGGTCCCTCCCGGCGCCGTGAGGTCAGACGTGGCTCTGCGCCCGGCCTCGAGGAAGCGTCCCTCGGCTCGCACGACGCGCCCTTGCGGGCCGGGATGGCTCGGATGACGGCTCTCGCTGCGCGGCTTCGGGCGTCTCTCGGGGCCTCGTCCCGGACGGCCGGGCCGGCCGTAGCGCGTCTGTATCAACGCCTCACCGGGCGTCAGGTCGAAAGCTCTCGGCCCGAGCTCGCGGACAGCCCAACGATGGTGGACTCGCGACTCGCCAAGGCTCGGCAGGCCGTCTTCAAGGCGACCCTTTTCCACGACGCGCCGCTGTAGCTCGCGGGCGGCCCAACCCGGGTGCAGCTCTGCCTCGGTGACCATGTCCGAGACATGCCCGTGGCCGGCACCGGCAGAGAGGAGCTCGACAAGCTCGACTCGGGCCTCGCCCTCCTCGTCGACGTAGCGCAGGGCACGCTTGCGACCCCCCGGCGACGTCTTTCCGGGAGAGCGCTTCGCCACGGGGAGGGCGGGCGCTCCCGGTCGACCTTCGCCCGCGATCGCCACCAGCTTGTACACGAAGCCCGACGTCGGGGCTCCCGAGCCGGTCACGACCGACGTGCCGACCCCGTAGGCGTCGACAGGAGCCGAGGCGAGGGCGGCGATGGCGTGCTCGTCGAGATCGCTCGTCACGATGATCTTGGTCTCCCCCGCCCCGAGGTCGTCGAGAAGCCTTCGTGCCCTCACGGCCCCGGCGAAGAGATCCCCCGAGTCGAGGCGCACGAAGCCCGGCCCGCTCGCCCCGGCGCGCCGGGCGACCGCCACAGCCGTCTCGAGGGCGCGCTCGACGTCGAAGGTGTCGACGAGCAGCGTGGTGCCGGGCCCCATCGCCACAACCTGAGCCTCGAAGGCGGCTGCCTCGCTCTCGTGGGCGAGGACGAAGGCATGGGCGGAGGTGCCCGCGGTCGGGATGCCGTATCGGCGGCCGGCGGCGAGGCTCGACGTCGAGGCGAAGCCCGCCAGGTAGGCGGCCCTTGCGGCTGCCACGGCGGCACTCTCCTCGGTCCGGCGCGAGCCCATCTCGACGATCGGCCGGCCCTCGGCTGCCCCGACCATGCGGGAGGCCGCCGAGGCGACGGCGGAGTCGTAGTTGAGTATCGACAGCACGAGGGTCTCGAGGATGACGGCCGAGCCGAAAGGAGCCTCTACGGTAAGCACGGGGCTCCCCGCAAAGAAGCACTCTCCCTCGGCGTAGGCGTCGATCGAGCCGTCAAAGCTCCAGCGGTCGAGCCATGTGGCCGCCTCGGCGCTCACGATGCCGTCTTCGACCAGCCAGGCGAGCGTACCGGCGTCGAAGCGGAACATCGCCAAGGCCTCGAGGAGGCGTCCGAGCCCGGCGAAGACGCCGTAGCGGCGACCCGGGGGCAGGCCGCGGGCAAAAACCTCGAAGACCGCCGTTCTGCCGGCGACGCCGGACCCGATCGCCGCCGAGAGCATCGAGAGCTCGTAACGGTCGGTGAGAAGCGCCGTCGAGTCCACCGGAGGAAGGGTAGGCGCGCAAAGACCTAGCCGGCGCCTCCCGCCGAGTACCGCGCGAGCTGGCGGCTCTCGGCCACAAGGAGACCTGACTCGTCGAACAGGGCTCCGTGCTCGTCGAGGTAGCCGCCCGCGAGCGCCAGCGTCTCCAGCCGGGCGTAGAGCCAAGGTGACGCCGCCCGGTTGCGGAAGTGGACGGAGTACTCGAGAGTCGGGGCGCCGGAGGGATCGGGATGCATCGTCCGACTGAGCACGACCGGCGGCCAGGAGTCGAGGAGGAGGGCGGCTGACAGCGCGTCGGGAGGGCGCCCGTCCCCGAGGCGCATCCATCCCCCACCTTGCGCCTCGCCCGGCGCCGAGCGCAACGCGAAGAGGTCGCCCGGAGCCGCCAGGCGCACCTCGAGGCGTTTCCAGAGGCGGTTCGGGAAGCCGTCCGTCGCGCTCACCGGCCGGCACTGCAGGGGTGCAGGAACCTCCGGCGCCTCCGGCTGGAAGTCGAGCCCCCCCGGAGCCCGCAGCCTTCCGAAGGTGACGAGACCGGCGCAGCGAACGACGTGGGCCTTGCCGGGACCAGAGCGGGCGCCCGCCGGTCCCCCTTGGAGCAGGCGGAAGGACGCGGTGGCGTGTCCCCGGCCGACGCGCAAAAGCTCGACGACGACATCGGCGGCGCCGGGCACCGGGCGGGAGAGATAGTGGACGTTGAGGGTCAGCGGGTCCGGGAGCGTGCTCACGGCCATTGCCGCCCGCAGGCAGAAGGCCGCCAGGTAGCCGCCGTTCATGCCCCCGCCGATATTCCAGCGATCGCTCAGGCGGCCCCGGTAGCGACGCTCGCCCATCGCCGAGAGATCCGTGTCGTGATCGAGGTCGTAGCTCACGGCCCAGTCCCCACGTCGTCGTGGCTCACGGCCCAGTCCCCACGTCGTCGGAGCTCACGGCCCAGTCCCCACGTCGTCGTGGCTCACGGCTCGGTCCCTAGGCTGCCGGCCATGACGCCCGCAGGCGCCCAGGCGCACATTGGCCCACAGCTGGCGTCGACCCTCGACGCCGTCCGCCTCACCCTGCACGTCCTTGCCGCCGCCGTCTGGGTGGGGGGCCAGCTCACGGTCGCGGGGCTGCTCCCGGCGATCCGGCGCCTCGGCCCGAACGCGCCGCGGGCGGTGGCGACGGCGTTCGGGCGCCTCGAGTGGCCGGCGTTCGCGCTGCTCGTGCTCACGGGCATCTGGAACGTCGCCGCCGTCCATCCGGGCCGGGCGAGCAACACCTGGGTCGTTGTTCTCGGCTTCAAGGTCGGTGTCGCCGCCCTCGCCGGCCTCGCCGCCTTCCTGCACCAGCGCTCGTCCTCGAAGCTCGGCCTGGCGTTGTTCGGCGCAGTGGCCGGCGCTGCCTCGATCGCAGCTCTAGTGCTCGGGGTGCTCCTCGCCGGCTGAGCGGCGACCGCCGCTGGCACACGCGGGCAAGCAGGCTCAGCACGTGCCTTCGGCGCCGGCGGCGGCCTCGACGAGTGCCCCGGCGCCGAGCAGCATCTCCTCGGATCCCGGTGGACCGACGAGCTGCATACCCGTCGGCGGCCGGTCCGCCCCGACGAGGGGGACGGGCAGCGCCAGCGCGGGCAGCCCGACGAAGTTGACGGGCGAGGTGAGGATATTGAAGCCGCCGCGCCAGTCCTCGACGGTCGGCGGCCTCCACGGAAGGGCGGGGAGCGCCAGCACCCCGCAGGACTCTACGGCGGCCAGGAGCTCGTCGCAGAACGATGCCCGGACCAGCCGGGCGGCCTCGATGGCGTCGGGGCTGTGCTTGCTCGCGGCGAGGAGGCGGGCGCTCACCTCCGCGCCGACGCCCCGGCCGGCGCCGTCCTCGAGCAGCGACCGGTCGCTCTCCCATGCCTCGGCGTCAAGAAGCACCGAATGCGCCTTCCAGGCCGCCTTCCACCCCTCGAGGTGCACGGCGAGCACCTCCAAGCCCGAAAGCCGCCCCGTGCTCTCTACGGCCGCATCGACCGATCGATCGATGGCGGCGTCGATGTGGATCTCCTCGCCGAGCCGTGCCAGCCCGATCGATGCCGGAGGCGACGGACGCCCCCCCGCCGTGCCGGGGGGCCGCCCCTCGAGGAGGTCGAGACCCGTGGCCGCCCCGGCGACGTCTCGTGCCATCGGCCCGATCGTGTCGAAGCTCGGCGCCAGCGGCCAGACACCCTCGAGGGGGATGCGTCCCCACGTCGTCTTCAGACCCACGATCCCGCAGCAGGCCGCCGGGATGCGGATCGAGCCGCCCGTGTCCGAGCCGACGGCGACGTCGCACTCGCCCCTGGCGACGGCAACCGCGGAGCCGGACGACGATCCTCCGGGAACCCTTCCGGGATCCGTCGGGTTGTCGGGCATGCCGTACCAGGGATTGGCGCCGCTCGTCCCGTAGGCAAGCTCATGCAGGTTGGTCTTGCCGGCGAGGCGCCCGCCCGCCCGGCGCACGGCGGCCACGCAGGCGGCGTCGGCCGACGCCGCGACACCGCGCGCCGCGAGCGCACGGGAGCCGGCAGTCGTGACCGATCCCTCCACGTCGCAGAGGTCCTTGACGCCAACCACCGGCCCGGTGCCCCTCGGCAACGCCCAACGCTCGATCCAGACCGCTGTGTCCTCCACGAGGTCCGATCGTAGGGTGACGCCCTACCGCTCGAAGACGCTCGTGGCCCGCATCGGTCCGCTCGGACCGAGAGTTTCGGCCATGGCAGCTCTCAGCACCTTCGGTTCGACGGTAGCGAGGGTGACCGCCGGCCGCGTCCAGGGAAGCGTGGCGCTCTCGTCGCTGGAGAAGAGATGCTCCTGGTCCACCCAGACGATTCCCTCGGCGGGAAGCACGGCCACGCGGGCGCCGCGGGCAACCCAGCCGAGCTTTGGATGGTCCGGATCGCGCACCTTCGCCGCCAGGGCCAGGCGGCGCATCCCGAAGGAGCCGAACTTCGTCGGCTCGAGGACCTCCTCGA